>CAZIIL010000066.1:0-1620 GCA_964539465.1 uncultured Candidatus Saccharibacteria bacterium | reverse complement strand
CTTAACCTATTCTTTTGCTTCTAATCTTGATGATAGTTCGGACCCTGTTGGGCAAAGTGAAGGATCTTTGCTCCATAGCTAACAAAACTGCTTTGATAGAATGGGGTTTTTTCTTTTTTTATTATTCTACTATCCTTTAATAGACGCCGGAGGTCTGAGGAATCTTGCGGGAAACGGCTAACTCTTATAAGTCCTCTGCCCATTTCAGCAGGACTATGAGCATCGCTTGCCGCTATTTGAATCAGATTATATTCATGGCTAAAGGTCCGTATCTTTTTCTCGATAAGCGGCAGCCATGTCCGAGAATTAAAAACCTCTATCATATCAATGTCCTGCCGAACATCAATAATATCTTGCAGTGACAACCCGCGCCTTGTCCAATCAAGAGGATGTGGGATGTAAACCAAGCCGCCCTGCTCCTTAATTGCGCCTATACTCTTTTTTAGAGACATTCCTCGAGGAATAATCCTGTTTAGGAATAATCCTATAAGATGACCCTCTTTGGTAGATATCTCTTCTCCGATAATCACAGGAATAGAAAAGTTTTTTTGGAAATAAAGAGCGCCATCAATCCTGTCGTGATCGGTTATAGCAATGCCTCCTATCCCCTTCTTGCGGCATTCTTCATATATCTCCTTGAAACTCAAAATGCTGCAGCGGGAATAAAAAGAATGAATATGGAGGCCAAGAGTAATCATATTAATAAATAATAATAATAATACTTAAAGAAAATGGAGGACAAGAAAATTGGAGACTGTCCCTAATTTTTGATTATAACCGATTCTCTGATAAAATTAAAACAATGGCAGTTCTAGC
Organism: uncultured Candidatus Saccharibacteria bacterium; assembly: GCA_964539465.1. Classification (GTDB taxonomy): domain Bacteria; phylum Patescibacteriota; class Minisyncoccia; order Minisyncoccales; family CAYTKG01; genus CAZIIL01. The sequence continues at coordinate 804 of CAZIIL010000066.1, read as the reverse complement.
CCAAAACAAAAAGGCGCAATATGACTATAATATCCTTGAAAAAATAGAGGCCGGTATTTCATTGCGCGGCTATGAGGTAAAAGCAATCAAGACCGGACGCGTTTCTATTAAAGGCAGTTACGCTATTATTAGAAAGGAAGAACTTTTTTTAGTTGGTTGCGATATTCCACCTTATCAGCCCAAAAACACCCCCTCCGATTATGACCCAAGAAGAACAAGAAAATTGTTATTGAAGAAAAAAGAAATTAAGCGTCTCATCGGAAAAGTTAAAGAGAAGGGCTTGACTTTAGTCCCTTTGAAGGTGTATACTGTCAAAAGAGGTCTGATAAAGATAGGTATTGGTTTAGCTAAAGGAAAGAAGAAGTCTGACAAGAGAGAAGCCATTAAAAAAAGAGAGGCAGAAATAAATATCAGAAGAGCATTAAGGGGATGAAGAGCATCGACAAAGATTCCTGTCAAAAAGGGGCAAGTCCAGCTCTAAAATCTGGTAAAACTTTTAGAAAAAAATAAGTGCTAACTTATTTTCTCAACCTGCCTTAGCAACGGCTTAAGGCATGCTGGTTCCGATGATTCTCGATAATCGAAACCAGTATCATAGAATCGAGATAAAATAATTTCTTTGCCCAAGAAATTATTTAAAAGTAGGGCTAGGAATGTCAGGGTTTTGTTTGTTTTATATCTGACATTCTGAAGATTACCCGGCAGGATCCGAACTATCATCAATTTAGCGGAAAGAATTTTATTCAGACTCAAGGCGCTTAGGCGTGAAGTGTGCCTAAAAGGCACATAAGCGGCTAAGCAACG
>CAZIIL010000065.1:0-1656 GCA_964539465.1 uncultured Candidatus Saccharibacteria bacterium | reverse complement strand
AATACTCTTCACCATAATGCTCAGCAACAAAGTCAGAATCGATCTCCCATGCATTTGCATAACCATAGATAGTACTGTGGCTCTGATTGAAAACCGGCTTTTTGTTTAAATATAATAAATCAGAAAGAAAACTGCCGGAATTGTAATCTTCTTTAATCTTCAAGGCGTAGATATTCCAATATTTGTTATACGAATCCAAGAATAAAAGTTGCTCCTTGCTACGAATGCCGCTTATTTCAACAAAATATTTCACAGGAGAAATAAAACGAAAAGAAACCTTCGCTTTATTTTGTTTTAAAGATATTTTAGGCATATAATGCGTATCTTTCACCTCGTATAACTCTAAGTAATCGTTACCAACTAACTCTTGGCTAATAATATCGCTCTCAAGAAGCTTTTGCTTAAATTTACTCGTCTCATACAAATACAGGCCTTGATGCACATCTTTCCTGATGATAATGTATTTGGCGTTGAGATATTTTACTTGATTAAAGTCAAAATCTTTATAAAGAAGGCGAAGGCGGTTAAATAGGTTTGGATGAGTTAATGAGGGATAAGCTAAATACAAAAACGGCTTTTTTGATTCAGCCCTTAAAACATCTTTGCCAATAAAGATTTCATTATCATGAACCAGTGTTGGCAAAGTAATGGATGGACATATAAGGACATTAGAGATTTCTTCATCGTTGTTCAAGATGTCTAACACCTCTTTGTACTCCGGGGAAACCGAAGTTATAAACCTTCCGCTTCTGCCCGCAATATTCTTTCCCAAAATAGCTTCCCCCGTAATCAAGGGATAAGAAATTATACCCACAACTAACAAAAGATATATTTTAAGATAAAGAGAAAATCTCCTCTTTTTACAGAACTGAAGAATTAATAAAACCAAGCTTGCTAAAGCAAATATAATGCCAATAGAGAATTTACTATCCGGAGACCTAACCACCAAAAAAGGAGGAAAATGGGTTATCAGATATTTATATATAAAGCCAAAAGGGGGCTGTGGTCCTTTTGCAAAAAACATCGAAACCAAAAAAATAGATAAAAAAGGAAATATCTTTTTAATCAACTTCTTATTTTTTACAAAAAGAAAAAGAATAACCAGATAAAAAGAGAGTATTGTAGTTGTATAAAAGATACTAAGATAATAATCGTTGAAAGTAAGGATGCTTCTGGGGATCCATGGAGTATAGAGGGCCCAACTAAAATAATGAAGAAAGAGAGAAAGAAATCCTCCCGCAATTGAGCCAGCAGTCGAGCCGGTAAGAGCCGCTGCAATCACATTTTTGGCATTATAGTGAACCTCAAAAACATACATAATGAAGTAATAAAAAAATAAAAGAGAAAATATAGTCAGGACTAAGATAACTTTCTTGTAATCCAGCCCTATACAATCCTTAATTGAGTATTTTGAGAGAACAAAGGCAAAGATTCCAACAGCCATCGGAACAAAGAAAATAATATAGCTGGCAGAACCCATAAAGAGAATTGACAAGAAAATAGATTCTTTTACAGACAGGGTTTTCTGTTCTATAAACTTGATTGCATAGTAAAATATTAAAGGAAATACAGAATAAGAAAAAACACAATTTAAAGACCAAAGTCCGCCCGTGTTCATGTATAAAACACCAAAAAAACCGAAACAATAGAAAAGAG
>CAZIIL010000064.1:0-1796 GCA_964539465.1 uncultured Candidatus Saccharibacteria bacterium | reverse complement strand
TATATTAAAAAATAAACATAGGCCATAGAAAAAAATACAGGCAAGAATATATCTTTTTTCCCGATTTTCTAAGTAGAAATGGAAAAAGATAAAAGAAATTAGAAAAAACAAGGAATAAATAAGGTAATGGGTGGCAGATATCCAGGCAACTGTTTCGCTATGAATAGGATGAAGAGCAAAAATAAAGGTGGCAAAAGTGGACAGGGTTTGATTTTGAACGAGTAAAAGCAAAAAGAAATAAACAGAAAAGCAGACCAAGACATGCAAGAAAACACTAAAAAAATGATAAGCAAAAACGCTTTTCCCAGCCAAAAGGCAAATGGCGTCCTTCATAAGCACGCCCAAAAGATTCTTTGCCAGAACTCTCTGGTTGTTTATGGGTGTATGTGAGAAAAAAGCGCGCAGGGTATTAAGAGGTCTGCCTATGTCCTGATTATTAACAATGCCAGAAATATCATCAGAGACAAAAGCATTATCTAAAATATTGACATAAGCAAAAAAACAAAAAACAGCAATAAAGAGAAAAATATAGGAATGGCTGCGGAAATGACGCCAGATATCAGCTATATTGGTTAGGTGATTTTCTTCCTGTGCTGTATTGTTTTGGCTCAAATTTGTTTTATCTGCTATATTCTCCTTTGAATAACGCCTCTGCTGTTTCTTCTTTCTCTTTCTTTTGTTTTTTTTCTTCTTCGCCATTTTATCCCTAAAAAGTGTTCAATCTTTCGGTTTAAACACTTTTCTCTTTATTGCTGTTATAGACCTCTTACAAAGTAATTTTTCGCAACGAAATTTCTAGATTTGCAGGCGAGGCAAAGTAAAGATTCTGAAACATATACAGAGTATATACTGAAGAATTTTTACAAAGCCGTAGGCCAAAGATGGAAATTGCAGTAGAAAAGATTATTTTGTAAGAGGTCTAAGATTCTTCTTTTTTTTGATGATATATATTGGCCGGTTGATAACCTCGCTGTGAATGTTGGCAATATATAAGGCAATCAGGCCCAAACAGGCAAGCACAATGCCAATCAAGAATAGGATAAACGTTGCCAATGTTGCTGTCCCGGAAAAGATAATATTACTAAATGGATGCTTGAATATATATTGGTTTAAGAGAATAAACAAACCAAGAAAACCCGATAGAACAATAATAACAATCCCCAGATAGCCAGCTAATTTAAGCGGAAAAAGGGTGTGACTGACAACTGTAGATATGCCTAACTGGGCTAGCTTTGAAAAACTGTATCTTACCTTGCCCGCATTCCTTTCTCCAGCGTCAAAATAGACATAGTCCCTTTTAAACCCAAGCCAATCTATTAGTCCGCGGGTAATCCGATTCCTTTCTGTAAAACGATTAAATTCATTTATAATTCTTCTATCTAAAAGGCGGTAATCAGTTTCTCTTGGAATCATCTTGGTTTTTCCTATTAAATTAACTATCTTGTAAAAGAAAAAAGCTCCTATTTTTTTGACCAGACCCTCACCTTGATTCTTTTTCCTGATACCAATGACAATCTCCGCTCCGTTTTTCCATTTATTGATAAATTCAGGAATCAAATCAGGCGGATGCTGTAAGTCCGCATCTAACATTATTGCTGCCGCGCCTTTAGCATGGTGAAGCCCGGCAGAAGTAGCCACCTCCTTGCCAAAGTTTCGGGAGAATTCAATATACTTAACACGAATATCCTGTTCTATTAATTTTTCTATCACTTCTCCACTCTTATCATCACTTCCATCATTAACAAAGATAAGTTCATAATCGTAATCAGGCCTGAGAGACATTAAAACACTTCTTG
>CAZIIL010000063.1:0-1888 GCA_964539465.1 uncultured Candidatus Saccharibacteria bacterium | reverse complement strand
TAATTTTTCAAGATCATGTTCCCCAAAGCAAAGAGGCGACTTGCGGTCGCCTCTCTTTTACTGCGCGGCATGTGCTACTTGCGAAAAGAAACATAGCCGGCCGCCTTAACTCCGGTAGCAGCCAGAGTCTCGTCTTCGTCTCCTGTCAGATTACTGACGCCCGCTCCTCCAAGCAGGCGGTTTTGGTCATCGTAGATCGGCACGCCGCCGGGCCAGGGTACAAACTTATCAGAGTCGATACCCAGAAGTCCCAGCGTGACCTCGCCCCCAGCAACTTGAGCAGCCGTATGGCGTGTTCGGCGTCCAGTGAATGCTGCCTGTCTCGCTTTGAGAAGAGCTACATTGGCGGTAAATGGTCTCGCGTTGCTCATTGTAACTAGCATCAACGGCCTTCCGTCACGATTCACGACAGCAATGGACACGCCTTCTTCTTCGCAGAGATAGAAATCGCGAATCGCATCCGCGATTTTCCACGCTTCTTCGCCACTCAAACTCTTAACTTCTGTCATTTTTTTCACCTCCTTTCGTAGAAAGATGCCGTAAAAAGAACTTTGCAATTCAAAAACAGTAAATCACATAAAGTGGTTTTTGTAAAGTTACCAGGGACAGGATTCTCTTCGACTATCCCAGAACAAGTTTCTCATCCTGTCAGAATTCCAAAATCAAGACCGACCATAGGGCGCTTAATTTCGGAGCTCCGCAAAGCAGACAATGTTAGAACCTGTTTTATGTTGTTTTCGTCTTTAAAGACAAAACCCGGTTACCCCGGGTTTTGTGCAGAACATTACATTGCATCTAGCGGGATGTAGCTCTTGCTTTGGTGATAAGCCTCTCAGTAGTAATTACAAGACTGCTTAGGCGATCGGGGATCGCATCAAAAGAAAGGGCATCCAATGTCGGTTCCCCACCAAGATTAGTTTCGTTTCTTGCGTGGGCCACAAGATGCCGAATCTCCTGCTCCCTTTTGATCTCTCCCAAGCCCATTCTTTCATCTGTCCAGCGGACTATCTGGAAAATGGGCCAAAGGCCAATCTCGCCCCCCTTTTTCTGATGCAATTGTTCTGCGATCTTTAGAACATCTTTTAGGTTCATTATTACCTCCTTTCCCTAAAATCTGCTCTTCTACCACTGTTTAGAATTATAGGGGCATAAAGGAATAAAGTCAATTGTATTTTCTGTTTCCCTCCCTGATTTTCATCTTAATCCACCCTGACAAAAAAACCGCCGCAAGGCGATTTTTCATAGAAATTCAGAGCTAACCCTATTTCTATTTCATTATTTTGATAATTACTGTTCTTCTTTTTCTAGGACCGTCTAATTCTACTAAAAATATCTGTTGCCAGGTTCCTAAAATCAAATCCCTGTTCTCAACAGCCAAAGTTTTCCCCTGGCCTATTAAACCAGAAAGGATATGCGAATCAGCATTATTATCAATCTGATTATGCAGAAAATCAATCCCAGAAACTAATTTTTCAAGCATAGCCAGCCAATCTTTTTTAAGCCCTGATTCATTTTCTGTTAAAACAATAGCCGCGGTTGAATGTGGCGTAAAAACTAAAACAATCCCCTCTTCCACCCCACTTCCCTTTACAGCTTCTCTTATCTGCTCTGTTATATCAATTAATTGATACCGCTCGTGAGTTGGAACACTAAACTCTCTAATCATATTATTTTATCCTACCAAAAAACCGCCTTCTTGGCGATTTTTGAGGCAGCTCAGTCGCTCGAACCGAGCACTAGTCTGCTCTGGCGCTAGGACTTGAACTCCTCTCGGTCGTCCTAATAGGATAGGCGTCTCGGTCTCCGGAACGGGCTCACTAACGTGATCTCTTCTTACTCACTATTCTTTGCCCAATCCAAAATAAATACTATTCTTCTACTGAAATAG
>CAZIIL010000062.1:0-1918 GCA_964539465.1 uncultured Candidatus Saccharibacteria bacterium | reverse complement strand
CGGCGCGGCCCCGGTGGAGCCGAAGACCGTCTGGCTGGAGCCGCCGAACGCCGCGCCGATGCCGGCCCCCTTGCCGTGCTGCAAGAGCACGATGAAGATCAGGGCCAGGGATACGGTCACATGAATGATAACGACGATGGTAGTCATATAAATTATATAATATAAAAATGAGAATTATATCCTGGAATGTTAACGGATTAAGGGCTGCTTATAAAAAAGGATTTGGGGATTGGCTCAAGAAGAGCAAAGCAGACATTATCTGTCTCCAGGAAGTGAGAGCGAGAGAAAAGGATCTGCCTGCGGCGCTGATAAAGCCAAATAATTATCATGTTTATTTTAGTCCAGCCCTGAAACCCGGTTATAGCGGAGTAGCTGTTTATTCTAAACAAAAACCACTATCTGTAGAAACCAAAATAGGAATAAAGAGGTTTGATGAAGAAGGAAGAATGCTTAGGTTAAGATATCCCAAATTCGACCTCTTGAATCTCTATATTCCTCATGGCGGAAGGGGAAAAGAGAATATGAAATATAAATTGGGAGTGTATTCCTCTTTATTAAAATATCTAAAACAAATTGGCCAGAAGAATATTATTCTGGCAGGAGATTTTAATGTTGCCCATCAGGAGATTGACTTAGCCCGGCCCAAACAAAACAAAAATAATACTATGTTCACCCCTGAAGAAAGGCAAGAGATTGATAAAATTATTGATTCTCGTTTTATTGATAGCTTTAGAAAATTCTATCAGGAGGGGAAAAATTACACGTGGTGGCCGTATTTCGTGCAGGCGCGGAAAAGGAACTTGGGATGGCGAATAGATTACATATTTATTTCTTCTTTTCTTGCGCCTCAATTAAAGGATGCCTTTATTCTTTCAGAAGTTATGGGTTCAGACCATTGCCCCATAGGTATAGAAATTTTATTTAATTAATTGTAGAATAAATAAGATTATTAAAATTCATGAAGCAGAAAAAATCTCGAAAAAGCGGGATTGCCAATGTGGTTGTTGCCCGTAAATCAAAAAGGAGAAGCGGATTTACATTGATTGAATTATTAGTAGTTATAGCGGTTATTTCTATCCTCTCAAGCATTGTCCTGGTTAGTTTAAGGGGGATCCAACATCGAGCAAGGGTTGGTAAAGTCAGGGCAGAATTAGACCAGATAAGGAAAGTAATTAATATTCTTGAGATTGATACTGCTATGGGTCCCAATCACACTTCTATAGAGCCCTGTGTGCAGACAGATTCAGCGATATCTTTGGACTCTTGCGCTGCTGGCATTCAATGTACAGATGGCAATTTTCTGGGATGGAAAGGTCCATATATGAACGTCGTTCCCAAAGACCCCTGGGGCACATATTATTATTTTGATGCTAATTACCGTTGTTTGATCTTGGTCGATGGTTGCGAGGGCGTTCCTGATAATACCTGGGTAAGAGCGGTTGTTTCTTTCGGGCCCAATAAGACCGAAGAATACGGAGGTGATGATATAGTTTTGATATTGTGTAGATAAATTTGATATGTTTAAAAATCAACGAGAATCTAAAAACAGACAAGAGTCCATAGATCTTACTAAATTCGCAGAAGGACTCCAAGAAAAGTACAAAGAAAGAACCGAAGGAGGGAAGGAGCTGATATTTGCGCCAGGGACACCGAAAATGATTCGTTGGCTTCTTACTTCTTCAAAGGGCTTTATTAAAAAAGAGAAGGAAGCCATTTATCTTCTTCTGGCTATCTCCGGAGTTATTATTATTATTGCTTTGTTCTTATCGGTGAACATCCTAAAGGGGCCCTATATTCCTCCGGGAGCATTAGTAGACCCAGGCAAAGGGCTGCCAATAGCAGATTGATAGGATTTAATTAAGATTCAAGCCCCTTACAAATTGCCTGCAAGTCTGGAAATCTCGTTGCGAAAGATTAT
>CAZIIL010000061.1:0-1988 GCA_964539465.1 uncultured Candidatus Saccharibacteria bacterium | reverse complement strand
CATTTTTTGCCCCTTTTCATCAACTATCCGTGAATGAAGATGAACTACCTCAAAAGGTATCTTACCTGCCCTATAAAGGCCAAGCATTACCATACGCGCTACCCAGAAAAAGAGAATGTCCCATAAAGTATCCAAGACCGAGGTGGGATAGAAATATTTAAAATCTGGAGAGTCAGGAAAGCCAAGGGTGGTCAATGGCCATTGCCCCGACAAAAACCAAGTGTCAAAAGTATCTGTTTCCTGGAGAATATTTTTGCCGTTACATTTTGGGCAAGAATGATTTTTTAATAGATAAAGAGCATTTTTAGGAGCAGTAAGAGTTTGAAGCCCTTGTTTTATTTCTAAAAAATCATATTTGTCTTTTATGTCTCTGTATTTTCCTGATATCCTTTGCCCCTCATAATTAATGAAATCAATGGCGGTTTCAGGATTGCAGTCCAAACAGTACCAAACCGGGATACGCGGCCCCCAAACAATCTGGCGGCTAATGTTCCAGTCCTTGATATTTTTAAGCCATTGTAGATATACTTTCTTAAACCTTGAAGGAACAATCTTGAGGCTGCCGTTTTCCACTACTTCAATAGCTGGTTCGGCTAACGATTTCATCTTGACAAACCATTGGGGCATTGTTAACGGTTCAATCATATTTTTGCAGCGATAACAAATACTAATTGAATGCAAAAGGGGTTCAACTTTTATTAGTTTGCCTGCTTTTTCTAAGTCATCAACAACCGCTTTCCGCGCCTGCTTGACAGTCATTCCAAGATACTCCTTGGGTACATTAACCATCTTGCCATTAGTATCAATAACATTGATGATTTCTAAATTATGCTCTTGCCCGATTTCAAAATCTGTAACATCGTGGCCTGGAGTAATTTTCAAGGCGCCAGTGCCAAATTCAATATCAACTAATTTATCAGCAATAATCGGAATTTCTTTATCTAAAATCGGCAGAATAGCTTTTTTGCCCACTAAATTCTGATAACGTTTATCACTGGGATTTACTGCCACAGCTACATCGGCAAAAATAGTTTCCGGACGAGTGGTAGCTATCTTCACTTGTCCGTAATCCAAATAATAGAGAAAATCATTCTGTTCAATATGCTCTACTTCCAGATTAGAGAATCCTGTGCCGCAATGAGTGCAATAATTGACGATTCGTTCCCCACGGTAAATTAAGTCATCCTTGTGCAATTGACGAAAGGTTTCCAAAACAGTCTCAAGAATCTTGGGCTCTAAACTATATCTCTCCCGCGTCCAATCAAAACTAAAACCAAGCCGCTTTAATTGTTTTTTAGCGACTCCCCTGTTTTTCTCGACATACTCCTCAATCATTTGATAAAGAGTTTGCCTGTCAAAATCAAAACGGCTTTTGCCTTTTTCTCTCAATCTTTTTTCAAATACATACTGAGTTTCAATACCAGCATGGTCTGTGCCGGGCAGATATAAAGTAGGCTCTCCCATCATACGGTGCCAACGGCAAAGAATATCCTGAATAACAAAAAGAGCATGGCCTATGTGTAATGGGTCATTAGCGTTAGGAAGGGGCAAAAGAATCGTAAAGGGCTTTTTATTTTTATCAATCTTTGGCGTAAAAAGTCCTTTTTCTTCCCATTCCTGATAAATCTTCTGTTCAAACTCTTGATGTTTGTATCGTTTGTCCATAGTGTATAGCATTATATTCTGTTTAATTTTAGATATAAATCCCGAAACAGTCAAATTAAATGTATCTATGTCTGACCTCGTTACACGATTGCGGGATCTGACTTTGTAAAAACCCCGCGGGAAAAATATGAAAATAAAAAACCCATCGGCGGGATGAATGAAAAAAGATAGACCGATGGGGTGCATCCAGGCACACTTGGATGCCTTTTTCGCAAAGGAGCTGGTTTATGCCAGAAGAGGTGTGTCTCTTCCTTTGGACTCCTCTGCGATTCTTGTGGTATATTATCATATTCCACATCAAGTTCTTCTTGGAGATACAAAGA
>CAZIIL010000060.1:0-2674 GCA_964539465.1 uncultured Candidatus Saccharibacteria bacterium | reverse complement strand
GTCAAAGATATCACTTTCTCAAACCCAGATTGATTCTCCTTACAACTCCGATAAATACAAAGGGCTGCCCATAGGACCAATATGCAGCCCCGGCATTGAAAGCATCTTGGCAACTATCTATCCTCAAGAAAACGCTTTTTGGTACTATTTATCCACACCTGAAGGAGAAACCATATTCAGCCAAACACTTAAAGAACATAATATTGCTAAGGCACATTATTTAAAACCCTAGCAAGGTTTTAAATAATCTATGAGACCAAGTCTTGTAGCATGTCTTGTAGCATGTCTTGTAGCATTAAAATATCTATAGAATATGGTTTCTGATAAAGACATAAAAAGAGTAGCTCTCGTTATCGCCTCAAAGGGGTTCAAGGATGAAGAGTATTTTGTCACCAAACAAATCTTAGAAAAATCTGGTTTTAGAATTTCAACAACTAGTAACGATCCAGGAATAGCAATCGGCAGCGAGGGAGCAGGGGTTAAGATTGATTTTCCTCTTGAGAGCTTGCATATTGAGAAATTTGATGCTATAGTTTTTATCGGAGGAGAAGGAGCTATTGATTGTTTAGATAACGAAAGAAGTTACAAAATAGCACGGGATACAATAAAGAAGAACAGGATTTTAGGAGCAATTTGTATTGCGCCTGTCATCTTAGCCAGGGCTGGTGTGTTAAAAAATAGAAAATCAACTGTCTGGTCTGGACAACTAAATAAAGTGCCAATAGCCATATTGAAAGAAAACGGAGCCATATACAAGGAAAAGGACGTAGTCATTGATGGCAAGATTATAACAGCCAATGGTCTGGAAGCAGCCGAAGAGTTTGGTAAAAATATAGTTCAGGCCTTAGATTAGGTAGGCCCGAGCAAAGCCGCAGACAAGAGGTTTTTAAAGAGCCCAACGGGATCCGGGCCAACCCTCTCGAGGCAAAAATAGGTTTTTATTGTCTGCGGGAAGCAGATAATTTTATTTACTTGTAAGTTATAGATTCAATATTATGGCAAAAACCAAGGAACAAAAGAAGGAAGCACTTGAGATCCTGGAGAAAAACCTTAAACAGCAAAAAGGACTGTATTTTATAGACTTTGAAAAATTAAAGACAAGAGATCTCTCTGAGCTTAGAAAGCAATTGGGGAAAAATCAAGCGCTTCTTCTCATAGTAAAGAAAAGACTCGCCGAGATTGTTTTTGAAAAAAATAATATTTCTGTCGATGTGAAGAATCTAGGCGGTCAAGTAGGATTGATTTTCTCATTTGAGGAAAGCGTTCTGCCAGCTAAAATTATCTATAATTTTAGCCAAGAGCATAAGGCCCCTCAAATCTTGGGAGCATATCTATCTAATAAGTTCATTAATAAAGAAGAAGTTATTGAATTAGCAAAACTTCCTTCAATGAATGAATTATTGAGCAGATTGGTCAGACAACTGAATGCGCCCGCCTACAATCTTGTCAATGTCTTGCAAAATAATATTAAAGGTCTGGTATATTTATTAAGTAACATAAACACATAAAAGTAAAACTTATATGATTGAAGAAACAACAAAAACAGAAGAGCAAAAAGAGATAAAACAAGAAGAAACAGCAGAGCAGCAAACAGAGAAAAAAATAGAAGAGAAAGCCCCGAAGAAAACAAAAAAGAAAGAAGATGAGCAGGAAGAAAAGATAGAAATACCGGCTCACTTAGAAAAATTCGTCAAAGAAATAGAAGAAATGAAACTCATTGACTTGTCTAAATTGGTCAAAGTTCTGGAGAAAAAATTCGGTGTTTCTGCTATGTCTGCCGCCATTCCCGCATCTGCCTCTCAGCCAGGCACTGGCAAACCAGAAGAAGAGAAAAAACAAATCGCCGATGTGGTTCTAACAAATATAGGAGCCAAAAAGATTGAAGTAATTAAGGCAATTAAAGAAATCACGCAGAAAGGGTTAAAAGAGTGCAAGGATTTAGTAGACGCCACCGATTCTGAGCCACAGACAATAAGAGGAGGAGTCAAGAGAGAAGAGGCAGAAGAAATCAAGAAGAAATTAGAAACCGCGGGAGCAACAGTAGAATTGAAATAAAATTTAATTTAAAAGAACGAGGGTCCTATCTCGTTCTTTTAATATGGCATCGTTCTGATCTTTCTTATTCTATTTCATAAGACTTCTTGCGAAAGATTATTTCGTAAGAAGTCTATATATCCCTGAACCGTTTAAGAGATATATTGTTTCTCCCTGCTCGGAAACAGTGAAGTCCTTAAGATTATTAAATGCCTTGCTCTGATATTGCTTTATAATCCTCCCATCGTTTTTGTCAATGACAAGAATTCTATTCTGTTCGGGCTCGAGTATATAGAGATATGGGACGTTAAAAGAAGCCCAAATTTTTGTCGGATTATTTATCGGCGGGAAGGCCTGGGGAGAAATGCGCTTTTTAAATCTGCCGTCGGAATAGTAGTCAATCGAACCGTCTTCTTTTAATAAATAGAGCCCGCCGTCAACAGTTATTGATATGGGCTTAAAGTTCGAAGGAATCTTCTTGGATAGCCACAATTCCGGAGCTTGCCATCCTAAACCAATCAGATATTTATACCTTACGATCTGTCCCTCAGCTTCATCCCAAAAGTAGAGATTTGAATCAAAAGAAACTGGGCTTTTAAACTGGAACTCAGCAGACGGGCTATCTAGGGAGAAAGGGACA
>CAZIIL010000059.1:0-2737 GCA_964539465.1 uncultured Candidatus Saccharibacteria bacterium | reverse complement strand
ATTGGTTTTTAATTCTTCTAAAAACTTTGTACTCCCTGCTGGAAAATCTTTTCCCTGGAATACTTTATCGAAACTCATTTCTAACATTCCTTTTCCTTCTCTTACACTTGCTTTTTTTAATTCCGCAGTAATCGGAGAGAGAAAAACATGAAAATTAATTAGCCAATCCTTATATTCACATTTCTCCTGAACAATGTAAGAAAATTTATCCCAATAATCTAATTTTTTAGGAACAAAACCGAGTTCTTCCGCAAGCTCTCTTTTTATGGCTTGCTCGGGAGTTTCATTCTCGCCAATCTCTCCGCCCCAAAAACCATATTTTTCTCCTACTTTTGAATGCCCTCTTCTGTCCTGAACAATAATATTAAAATCCTTATCTAAAAATATTGCAATTGCTACATTTCTTGTTTTCATGTTTCTCCTCGATTTAAATTTATTCCAATAATTTGTTCTCCCTACAAATTGATTCTTTAACTTTTTTATGAAATCACCTGCCTAAATTTAATCAAAAAATCGGAAACGTCGCTATTTTCCCCCTTTTTCTCTACGACGTACTAACTATATTATACCAGACAATCTTTCTGCCCACCCTAAGCTCTATTAACTTAATATGATTTATTCTGACATCTCTCTAAACTTCCTATCTTGCTTAACTGCTTCCGGATTAGCTTTTAATGCCATCTCATTTATGCCTACAAGATTAATACTATCCAACGCTCTAACTCTTGATAGGGCTACATAGCCCATGCCACACTCAAAAGACCTTGATAAATCTATCTCAGCCGCATCTAAACTCATGCCCTGACTCTTATGAACTGTAATCGCCCAAGCTAAACGCAAAGGAACCTGTTTAATACTGGCAACAACCTTACGATCTTCTTCTATGCTCCAACTATCTGGCAGAGCAACAATCTCGCATCCCGATTTTACCCTGATAATTGGATATCCACTATCGTCATAACCAACCACCCTGCCAAGAGTACCATTAGCATATCCTGCATTAAAATTATTCTTAACAAACATTGTTATCGCCCCAATTTTTAATTTTAATTCTTCTGGAGCTAAACAATTTCTTTTTAAAAAATTAACCAAATTTTTTGAACCATAATGAGTCATACGATAATCCTTTTCTTTTTCTGAGAGCTTAGACAATTCATGGTCATTAATTGCATCAACATTAACATTGTGCGTATATAGTTGAGTGGGTTTAATATGACAATCTATCGGCATATTTAATCGTGTCTTTAGTATGTTTAATTCTTCCTCGCCCGCCTCATTTGTCCTAATTTTGTTTAAAATATCAGCAAATCTTAAATCACTTTGCCTAAATTGTTTATCCAAATAGCAAATCCTAATATCTGAATTCCGCCAAACAGATGACTCATAAGTAAATTCTAATTCATGATATCTGCCCACCGGGGGAAGTTGAAGAAAATCACCGCACATTACCACCTGTATCCCGCCAAATGGCAAGGAAGAATCTTTGACCTCCCTGCAAATCCTATCAACAAGATCAATCCTGTCGGCATCCAACATTGATATCTCATCAATAATTAAAACTTCTGTCCCATTAATCCTTTTATGCAGACCCTTAATCTTGGCAAGTTTAACTATTGCCCTATCATCCATTTCTTTCCTAATGCCAATACCAGCCCATGAGTGAATTGTTCTGCCCTCAAGATGAGTAGCGGCAATCCCAGTAGAAGCAGTCACGCTGACCTTAACCTTGTTTTTCTTCAAATGCGCAGCAAACTTATTTAATAAAAAGGTCTTACCAGTTCCGGCTGACCCAGTTAAAAAAACATTTGCCCCTGACTTTAAAATTTTAGATGCTTGACGTTGATTCATAATTATAGATCTCTGCCTACTCTATCAAAAAATCGCTCCAAAAGCGATTTCTTATTCTAAAAACCAGAGTTGACACTATTTTTCACTTGTGTTTTTCAATCCACTGCTTCGCTTTTTTAATAAAATGATTCACCGTAAGTCTTTCTTTAATTTTGGAAGGAAGAAACCAGTATGAAAAACCAACTATCTGTGCTACATCAGCAAGGTGCGATAATGTTTCCCAATTAAGATATTTCAACCCCTTAGTCTCAATTTCTTTATTAGTTAATGGCTTCAATTCTTCCCCATATTCACGGCTTTTTAATTCTTCATTAATCCATTTTAGAAACTCCCTCTTCTCTTTTTCCGAATATTTCCCTAATGCTAATTGACCAATAAATACAGTAAATTCTTTTTGTTTTTCCATAACTTTATTTCTCAATTAATTCTTCGACTTTTTATAAAATCACCTACCTAAATTTAATTAAAAATTCAGAAACGTCCCTATTTTCCTAGATTTTTACTTTCTCTGATTATATTTGTTAGAAATTGAGCCATGTTTTTTACCCATTTCTTTTAACCAACTTGACAATATTTCATTATTATTCTCATCCCTAATTTCCGCTCCATTGTGTAATAGAACATATTCCCAGAAGTCTTCATTTTCAAGCATATTCCAAAGCACAAATTGAGCAGCACTTCTACGAGAGGCATTAACTATCACTAATCCTAAAATAAATGAACCAAGAGAATATATCCATGAAGTAAGGAAAAAAAGTGCTATCGGCAAGGGAACTGCTAAGATAATCCCCGTCCAAGACCAAAAAAGATAAGCGGGTTTATAATGTTTATCAGCAAAAGGAGACAAAATAAAACTCCCCGCCTTGTATTTGTTAACATAGACAAGAAA
>CAZIIL010000058.1:0-2804 GCA_964539465.1 uncultured Candidatus Saccharibacteria bacterium | reverse complement strand
CACCGTTAAACTGCAAGACGGTGGCTCAAAGATTATTTTCCTTTCTGAATCTACCGATATTACGATTACAAAGCCGGTTAGCGCTTCTGCAGGCGACCTCAAAGAAGGACAACAAGTTATGGTGAGCGGCGAACAAAATTCTGATGGAAGTTATACTGCAAAAACAATTCAGCTTTCTCCCTGGCGCCCATAGCGACAGGGCGACTGAGACGGGTTCGAATTTGGTTCAGTAGCCGAAGCAGGATAGTGCTCGGTTCTTGGCGACCGGGACACATCAAAAAATTGCCTTTTAGGCGGTTTTTTGTGTTAAGATTAATTTACAAAGATAAAGAAGAGAAATAGAGTTGACACCATTTTCCCATTGGACTTTTTATTATCTAAATGATTGCGAGCATAAGCACTCATTTCCTGAAAACACAGGCGAGGCGTCCTAAACAGGTTCAAACATCGTCCGTTTCCCGAGACACTCATTTTTAATGGTTCTTTATCAGCAGAAGATTATTTTTTGGAGTATAAGGGGGACTTTTTTATTTTGAAAGATTTTGATAAAATAAAACAATAATTAGAATAAATTATTTTAATAATTATTTTTTAAAAGTCGACTTATTAGAGTAAATTTTAAAGATTATTAAAAATGTCAGAGAAAAAAATTTCAGAAGAAGCTAAATGGTTTTTGAATAATATTCAAAAACTCCAAGATGATTTTGCTGAAGCTATTGGTGCTCAAATAGTAATCACCGATAGAGATGGTGGACTATTAACCAAAATGAGTGGCCAACAAAGGGCATGTCAGATTATTCAGAAGACAAAAAAAGGAAGAGAAAATTGTACAAAATGTTATAAAGATACTCTTGCTTCGGTTAGGAACCTGGAGAAGCCCAACTTTCTAAATTGTTGGTCGGGAATTGCTTCGTTAAGTGTTCCTATTAAGACTAAAGACGGAAGAATTGTGGGCGGTATATCAGGATGCGGAGGAAGACATGATAGAGGAGAGAGTAGAGAAGAATTAAGAGAAAAATTCTCCAAATTAGCAGATGAAATAGGGATTACCCAAGAAGTTCACGATAGAGAAGATTTCTTGAAGGCAGCGGTTGATGAAATTAAAGTAATCACAATAGAAGAAGTGAGGAAAAGGGCAGAAAGGTTAGCAAAATTGGTAGCGATTTTGGCCGAAGAGACGGCTTTGAAAGAAGCATTTATACTTAAAGGAAAAGAGTGGTAAAAGAACAATACACTTGGGAGTTGTGAGTATTAGACGATTTTTCATCCGAATTACAGGAGGATGAAATCCTTTAGATAATTTATTTATTTAAGCTGATAAATCTGGATTTAAAGGATAAATCTTCTCAAAGGCTCTAAAATCGTTGACTGGAGCGAGCTTTTGAAACAAAAAATCGCTAAATTAGCGATTTTTTGGTAAAATAAGGACAAATAAGAAACCCAAAAATCAAAGTTGACACCATTTTCTCTTTTCTCCATTTTCTCATGGAAAAGTTAATTTGTATTAAAACCTATTCAAGCAGAATAGAAGCTGAACTTGCGAGAGGTCTTCTTGCGGGGGAAGGTATTAAAGCAATAGTTTCAGCAGATGATGCGGGAGGTGCTCGTCCTGATTTACTATGGGGAACAGGAGGAGCAAAATTATTGGCAAAGGAGAAAGATAAAGAAGTAGCAATTCGCATTTTAGATTATAAATAAACAGGTTCGAATAGCGTCCGTCTATCGGAGATGAGAATCAAATAGAAACCAGCCAGATTTTTTTAATCTTGGCTGGTTTTTTGGCATCAGCTGAAGATTTCTTCCAATTTGCAGATGGCATCGCCTTTATTTATCGCGTGGTCTGCTCCTACTTCTAGAGCTTGTCGAGTAAGCCTCTCGAAATCTTTGCCTAATTGGGCTGCCCAGAAGATGATTCTAGCACCAGGGTTGTTCTTCTGGATTTCCTTTATGACCTGGATTCTGGTCATTAGACCAGCCAGTTGGTGGTCTACGACAAAAACAGAGGCCTGCTTAAGCAGTTCGTTTTCGAGCAGTTCCTCGCCGCTAGAAAAGACGGTAAACGCACCCCCTGCTATCTAGGATTTCCTTTCCCAGCTTCTGCCAACTCGGGCTGTCTTCTACCAGCCCTATCTGTACCCCAACATATTAACCACCTCCTTCCTTATAGGATTTGGGGATTGATTTATTATACTTATTTTTAATAGATTTTTTAAGTCGGACAACAATTCTTGAAACAGATTTTAACATCCTCTGTTTCGCGGAGTCCTTTAGTAGGACAGCGCAAGCCAACAAAGAATCGTCTTGCAAATGGTTTTTTAATTTGATAAGATTCAGAGTAGTTCCGTAAACAGATTTTCTATTCGGTATCCAAGGAGGTGCAGAAATGCCAGAGGTGAACGTGTTTGTAAGCAGAGAACTCTTCGAGAGTACGGCGTGGTTAAAGGATCACGTCGAGGCCATCTGTCGCTCAGTTGTCTCTTCCCTTTTCGGTATAGTAGAACCGGGAGCTCCGGAAGTCAACTGGCTCTGCCGGGAGCGGAGCATCGGCGCCGCGACCCTAGCAGTTCGTGTCGAGTGGACCGTGGGACCTCATGGTTTCCCGGAAGAAAGCGCAGACGGATTGTTTGTGCAGAAAGTCCGAGATGTTCTGCACGAACGGCTGGCTGAGGTTCTCTTCCCGATGGTTTGCGTTACCATTACCAGCATTGATGTCTGGGCTCGTCCCCAGAGAGACACGTGCTGGGGTCGGTTGACTCAAGCTGACTGGATGGCACGAGAGTAAAGGAGGAAATGGGTATATTGTA
>CAZIIL010000057.1:0-2869 GCA_964539465.1 uncultured Candidatus Saccharibacteria bacterium | reverse complement strand
ACCTGACCCAAGAGTTTTCTCAAAACATCATTGCTTTCTTTGATATCTGTTTCTTCAGCTACTTGTCCTTCTCCTTCATCTTTCTTGACAACTACCACTGTTTCCCCTGGTTTTCTATAGCCATACTCTCTAATCTTGGCCTCCCAATACTCATCGTTCTGGCTATCTGAAATGTCCTGCTCCATATCCATATTTTTATCCTCTAAATATTCTATTTCTTGCTTTAGCTCGCTAATCCTTGAAAGAAGCTGCCTTCTCTTTTGGCTTATCTTATAATTTGAAACAAACAATAAAACTGCTATAATTGCTACTGAAAGGATTAACATTGCTGTAAATACCTTGGTTTCTTTTGCTTCTTCTCTTTTTTGCCTCATCTTGATAAAAAATTTTTTGCTTCAAAAATGTTCAAAATTAAAAAGAAAAACATAGGAAAAATCTTCTGGGCAATGGTTATCATTCTCACTGTTCTAAGCATGGTTTTGTTCTCTGTCTTGCCGCTGCTATAAAGAATTATCCTTGTTCTGTATTATAGAATTTTATTGGGAGTTTTTCAATCCCATAAAAGATTGGCTGCGATACAGGACAAGGACATCAATGCTCAAACCCGGAGGTCTCTTTCAAAAGAGGCCTTTTAAGGCTTTCCAATTCTGGTAGATTTAGTACCAATGCTCCTCCTAAATACACTAAAAGGCCTGCTAAGAAAGCAATGCCTGTCTGAAAGAATATTCCCCAAAAGGTCTCTGACGAAAATACTACCACCAACGCCCTTAAGCTAAGCCATATTGCGCCTCCACTTAAGAGTGTCAGGAAAATAATATTGCCGAGATAAGAAAAAATTTTAGCCAGCCCTGGTTGGGCTGTTTTTCTAATAAAGAGATAAAACAGAAGGATAGATTGAGATAGGGTTGACAAACCAACAGCCAGCGGGAAGGCAACGACCCTAATATCTTCTATCCCCTCCAATCTCAAGAATCGCTCTACGGTTTCAGACAATATTGTAGACGGCCGCAGAATAAACAAGAATAAAAGACATAAACTAATATTCAGAAAAAAAGTAATACCCTCGATAAGAGTCGGCACCTTTGTCTCTTGAATAGCATAAAAGGCCTTGCGCAAAAAAATGATTAAGGATGAAAAAATAATAGACATAGAGAAGACTCCCAAACAAGCCGCAGTCAATCTGGTTTCTCTCCATCCCCATAAGCCAGTGCCCAAGACAATCCTGATAATTTGAGCCCTTAGCATAAATATAAAGAAACTCAGGGGCATAACCAAAAAGATAATCTGGCGGAGAACAAAAGAAAAATTATGCCAAAATTTCTCTTTTTCTTGAGCAGCCCAATTCCTTGATAAAACCGGAAAGATGGCAATCGCAAATGGCGCCCCAAGAAGACCAACGGGTATGCCCTGAATATTCCTGGCAAAGTTAAAGATAGCAATGCTCCCAGAAGAAAGAACCGATGAAAGCGCAGTCATCGCCATAAGATTGAGCTGGACAAAAGCGAAACCAATAGCAGATGGAGCCATTAGATACAAAACTCTTTTCAAGCGATAGTTTTTAAGATTTAAAATCCTCTGGTAACAGTAGCCTGATTCCCGAGCGCTGGGTATCTGGATAAGAAGATGCGCCAAGGCCCCTAGAACAACGCCGAGGGGCAAACCATAGATGCCGAAAATGGGCACCAGAAATATGATGCCGAAAATAATGCCGACATTGTAAAGAATTGGAGCAAACCCATAAGCCAAGAAACGGTCAAAGTATTGCAGTATGCCTGAAAAGATGAGGCTTAAGCCAAAGAGAATAGGGCTAAGAAACATTATCCTAGTTAAGGAAACCGCTTTGCCAATCTGGTCAGCGTTGAATCCTGGAGCAACTATTTTTAAAAGAAAAGGAGTAAAGATAGATAATAATAAACAGACTATAATTAGAAATAAGAAAGAACAATTCAAGAGATTGTTGGCAAAGGCAATGGCCTTCTCTTTGCTTTTTCTAAATTCCTCTGAAAAAATAGGCAAGAATGTTGCACCAATACCGCCAGCAACCAGGACCGCCTGAACAAAATCTGGAATACGAAAAGCAACAAAGTAGATATCAAGCGTCTCGCCTGCGCCAAAGGTTCCTGCTAAGAGCCGGTCGCGAAGCAGTCCCAATAATCCACTTAGCAAAGTAGAACTGGCTAAGATACAAGCAGCAAGCGTGAAGTTCTTGGTTTTCGATTTCAAAATCTTCTGAAGCATACTTTTCTATTCTATCAGTTTTTCGTTCCAACGTAAAACCGCGGGGGTACCCGCGGCTTTACGTTATGGCCAGGCAAGCAATAAGCCGGATTCTGTGTCAGCTAATTAATAGCCGATGGTGATCATTTATCTATTGCCCAGCACATAGTAAGTTATGCGCTGGGTCATGCGAGCTACCATTCCCAGCACATAAAGTTATGCGCTAGGTTTGCTCTTGCACCCAGCAAGGATTTAGCCGTTTCACCCTTTGATTTCACTTAGGACAAGTCCTCAGTTTATACAAAGGTTCGCCCTGCGCATAACAAGTTATACGCAGGGCGCCTCAACCCTTTCGGGCTTCGGCGTCACTGTTCGCACCTCTACGATTACTCGCGGCAGGTGTTACCCGCTGCATTTTATCCAGCACATAATAAATTATGCGCTGGATGGTGTCCGGACTTTCCTCTCCTCGACTCGTTCTGCTCGCTTAGGGCAAGCCCCTCACAAACAAAAAAGCCAAAGAGTGATTACCTAGCTTGCCTGACTCAAGTCCGACAGGATCCAAGCTAGCATCAATTTAGCGGAAAGAATTTTATCCAGATTCAAGGCGCTTAGCCGTGAAGCGTGCCTAAAAGGCACACGAGCGGCTAAG
>CAZIIL010000056.1:0-2950 GCA_964539465.1 uncultured Candidatus Saccharibacteria bacterium | reverse complement strand
TTGTTTGATTTCTTTCTTATGGCCGATAATTTCTCCGTATCCCCCGCCTCTTACTGCTGCTGTCCAATCAGTTGAAAATTGATCCAGCGTACTGGTATAACCAACAGCAAATCTGCGGCCAATAGAGCCTTTTTTCAGTAGATTCCTATATTCCCAAAACCTTTTTTCTTCTTCTCTTCTTTCTTTTAGATTTTCTAACCACCAGACCAGATTCTCAACATCCTGGGGATAGAGTTCGTATTTGACAAGGATATCTTTGAAGAAATTATTATTTTTAGCAAGAGCAATTAATAAATCTCCTATCTGGACAACTTGATGGCCTCTCTCCTCAGCGGTTTTAAGGCAAGAAAGCATAATCTCCTCAAAATCTCGTTCTGAAGTTGTTTCCAATGTTTGTTCTAGTGTTTCCTGGAGTTCTTTAATGTTCAGTAGAAGTTTAGAAAAAATGAATTTTAGCTCAGGGTTATCTCTTAAAAGAAAAAAAAGAAGAACACTTGAATTCGTTAAGGTTTGACCCCGCCTTTTACTAAAAATCATTGCTTTGTTGAAACAGTCGGTCGTCTGGAAACTTAGGGCTTCAGCGGAATTAAATTCCTCTGGACGAGATAGAATCTCTTTAACTTCGTATTCGACACTAGGTTTTTTGAGCTTTGTTTCAAAAAAGAACTCAAGAACCTTACTTGCGCCGAAGAGGGTAAGAAAAAAAAGCCATGGGTTCCCCATGTTTGCTGGCTGGTATAACCAGAAAGATGGGATGGAAATTAAAAACCCCCAGAAAAATAGTTTATTTAAAAATCCTATTATCTTAAAAACTTCTTTCCATCTTATGGCTTGATATATAGACGATTTTTTTAAGTCGAACTGGACCATAAAACAATGCTTAAATATAGGCAAGGAATAGAAATCTCAATCCTGTGATTAGCCCATTCCATAATAAAATAGGGAGGGCAAACCAGCCCAAAAAGATTAATAGACCCAGCATAAAGATTAAGGCCTCAACATTAAGGCCGGCAAAAATTAAAGCGCTTCTGATTATCATCCCTAACCCCCTTGAGATGACATTAGAAAAAAGTACACGGAAGTATGTTCCGAAATTGAAACCCTTGCCATATTCCCATCGATATTGCCGCCAAGGAGCAAAGAGCGTTTTAAAGAGCAGGAAGATAGAAAAGAATTCTAAATTAAAACGAAGAAAATTTCCCCAAGCAAGCAGGATTTTTTTAGGTGTATCCCAAAGAAACCAAACAATAAATTGTAAGAATATATTTTTAGATATCATTAATGTGATTTTTATTAGGTCAGATACCCATTAAGTTTTGGACTGTGGACGGTATAGGATTCGAACCTATGACCTCTGCGATGTGAACGCAGCGCTCTAACCGACTGAGCCAACCGTCCAAATGAGCGGGCAGCTGTGAAACGAATATTCTGCCGCTAAACTCAGAATCCTTAGGACTCTTGCGAAATACTTTTTCTCAAGAGGTCTATAATATTGAAACATTAATTGTTTCTTCTCTCTGAATCCATTATAATAGAAAAATAAGGGCTCTACAATTTTTATGTATCTTTTTTGGATTTATGCAAATCTTTGAAATTTATTTCAATCCTAAGAAAAAGAGAGAAACAATTTTCGACAGTTTTTACTATAAGCCAAAGGACATCTATGAAAGCAAGTTGGGGAGCTTGTTTATGGCAGGAGAACTGGAGAATAGTTTTTCTTCAGACGAACACCTTTTAAAGAATCTATCAAGAACCATCAAAACGAAGTTCTACAGTCCCAGAGTTCTTTCACCCGAAAATAGTTTAAAAAAAAGCTTAAAGGAAGCAAACGCCTTTTTAGAGGGGATGATCAAGGAAGGCAATGTAGATTGTCTTTCAAATCTAAACTTCACTATTTTAAACTTGGTCTTGGAAACATCCTCTACAGACAGAGAAACAAGGGTTAAGAGATACAAGCTGAATCTGGCTAAGGTCGGCAAAGTAGGCATATTTTTAATAAGAGGAAAGGAGATTTTAGATATGGGGGGAAAATTAGAGCTAGAAGAAATCGAACCTTATCCCCTAAAGGTCTTTTCTAATATTATCTCTGGCTGGCTAGAGCCAGCGGATAAAATCTTAATAACTACACAAGACGTGCACGGCTCACCCTTATTTAAGGATTGGCTTCAAAAATTGGTACCTCTTGGCGCCATTGAGCAAGGAGAGCTTAGTAAATCCTGTAGAGAATTAGGTAGGTATCTTTCGGGTGTTTGTCTCTTGATTGACCTGTCTGTTGCTAAGGACAAAGAAAGTAAAAAGATTATCCTTAAAGAGAAAAAGTCAAGTATTTTTTTGAAGATGTTTTCTTCCATTTCTGTCTTATTCACCAACATCTCGAAGCGCATTAATCAGATGAAGCCCGCCTCGCCGCCCGCCTCGTCAAAGACCCGCTTCGCCAAAGACGGCGAGTCAAGGCGGGCGGCGGGCCGAAACCGAAAGACGGCGAGTAAAAGTGGGCTCACCTTGCCAGCCAAGCTTTTTGATATTCTATCCCATCTAAAAAAGCAGGATTTATTCAAGAAGGCATTACTGATACTGCTCTTGCTCGCTGTTCTTTTCTTGGGGAGATTTATTACTCGGCTGGAAACAGATCAGAGGATAAAAGAAATTGAGAATGATTTTAACAAAATCCAAGAGGAAGTGAGACAGGCTAATAGTCTTTTATTACTTGGGGAAGAAGCTCAAGCCAATGATTCTTTACAGAAGGCGTTGAAGAAGATTAATATACTTTCTAAAATCCCCAGCCCCATTGTCGAAGAGATTATTGTCCTGAAAGAAGAGATAGGAATAAAACTCCTTGTTTTAAACAAGGTGGAGATAATTGAAAATCCCCAGCCCCTTTTTGAATTTAAAGAGGAAGAATTTTTACCTCAGAAGATTATTACTGTCGGGGATAAGATTTATTGCTTTA
>CAZIIL010000055.1:0-2971 GCA_964539465.1 uncultured Candidatus Saccharibacteria bacterium | reverse complement strand
AAAACAGAGAGATAGCAGCCATTATATCGCCCAATCCCAAAATAAATATTATTATCATCTCTTTTTAGTATTCAATGCCCATTCTTGCCTTTTGGCCTTTCTGATAATAATGTTTTACCTCTTGGCATCTGGTCACCAAGTCAGCCATCTCAATAATCTCTTTCGGACAATTTCTTCCTGTGAGCACAATATCCATTTCATCTTGATATTTCTTTATAAACCCTAATATCCTCTCTTTATTTAGCAGATGGAGATTCAGGGCGGTGATAATTTCATCCAAGATGAGAAGTTGGTATTTCTCTGTCCCAAATACCTCTTTGGCAAGGTCCCATCCCTTTTTTGCCAAGGCAAGATCGCTTTCGGAGATTGGGCTTATACCTACTTCTGACCGTGGGTGCTTTTTAAATTGGTTATAAGGAAGAAAGAAGCCAGTTCTACCAAAAGACCTAATATCAAAATTCTTGATTTCTTTAATGATCTTATTCTCGCTTGAGCCATCCTTGGTTTTTAAAAACTGAATCATTAAAACTTTACTCCCCGCACCCACGGCTCTCAGGCCCATCCCTAAAGCGGCTGTTGTTTTTCCTTTGCCACTACCGGTAAAAACAAATATCATAGACTCTAAAGTTAAAGATTACATTTAGGACAGGAGCCGGGGGACATATACGGCATTTCTGAATCAACATTCTCGCTCCCCGTGTTTTCTGCTTGCCCGGGGATATCTTCTCCGCCCTCTTTCTCGTTATCCGATAATTGCTTTTGTCTCGTTTTAAGGTTCAAAATCTGTTGTTTACGGCTGCCGTTCCTAAAGATTGTAATCCCCTTACAACCAAGCTTATAAGCCAGAAGATAGGCATTTCTTACCTCTTCCTCAACGGCCTCAAATGGAAAGTTAATAGTTTTAGAAACTGCATTATCCACATACTTTTGGAAAGCGCTCTGAATTCGCACATGGTCGCTCGGACTAATATCAAAAGTAGTGGTAAAAATTCTTCTTACATCTTGAGGAATCTCCTCTACTTCTTGTATGCTGCCCTTGCTTAGGATTTTATTAATCAAGGCATCAGAATAGAATTTTCTCTCTTTAGCAATCTTTTTAAACAACGGGTTGATCTGTGTCATCTCTTCTCCTTTTCCTCCTAAATTATGACGCCTAATAAGCGCTACAGCAAAGAGCGGTTCAATGCCAAAAGAACAATCAGCAATAATGCTAATTGTTCCTGTCGGCGCAATGGTAGTAGTGGTCGCATTACGGACTCTAGGCATCCCTGGTTTATTATAAATGCTGTCCTGAAAATTAGGGAAAACTCCTCTTTTTTCAGCCAGCATAACCGACGCTATTTTAGATTCTTCATCAATGAACTTCATCAATTTCTCAGCGAGACGCAAAGCGCCAGAAGAATTATATGGCAGTCCTAACAGAATAAGCATATCAGCAAAACCCATAATCCCTAATCCTATCTTTCGATTTCCTTTTGTCATTTTCTCGATCTCTGGCAGTGGATAACGATTCACATCAATAACATTATCTAAGAAATGAACTGCATTGCGGACTGTCTTAGATAATCTTTGCCAATCCACTTCATATTTCCCATTCTGTGCCTTAATCATCTTGCTCAAATTAATACTCCCTAGATTACAGCTCTCATAAGGCAATAAGGGCTGTTCGCCGCAGGGGTTTGTTGATTCTATCTTTCCCAGCATAGGAGTAGGATTAGCTGCATCAATCTGGTCAATAAATATAACACCGGGGTCACCACTCACCCAAGCATAATGAACAATAAGATCGAAAATATGTTTTGCGTCAAGAGAGCCCTGAATTTGGCCGTTACGCGGATTGATCAGACCGTACTCCTGTCCCTTTTTCAGTTTTTCCATAAACTTATCGGTAATGGCTACTGAAATGTTAAAATTAGATAGGACCCCTTCTTTTTGTTTCGCAGTGATAAACTCTAATATATCGGGGTGGTCTATTTTCAGAATACCCATGTTGGCGCCTCGGCGCTTGCCTCCCTGCTTTATAACATCCGTAGCAGCATCAAATACAGTCATAAACGAAATTGGGCCAGAAGCAATACCTTTTGTAGAATGCACTATATCCCCTCGCGGCCGCAAGCGGCTAAAACTAAAGCCCGTTCCTCCTCCGCTTTGATGTATAAGAGCGGTTTGCTTAATCGCTCCAAATATGCTTTCTATTGAATCAGGAACAGGGAGCACGAAGCAGGCCGAGAGTTGTTGGAGAATGTTGCCCGCGTTCATTAGGGTAGGACTATTCGGTAAAAACTCTAAAGAAGCCATCATACGAAAGAACGTTTCTTCTACCCGAAATATCTCTTCGTCAAGAATAGTGGGATTAAAAATCTTCTCTGCCGAAGCAATATTTTGGGCTACTCGTTTAAATAATTCTTGCGGCGTTTCTATAATCTTTTCCTGGTCATTTTTCCTTAGATAACGGGCTTCCAGAACTTGTAAGGCATTGGGGCTTAATTCTGTCTTCACTTGATGGTCAAGGAGCCACCACTTTGCCTTTCTGATTTCGCTTCTCTTTTGCCTGTAGACATGAAACTTGTGAGCTACTTTTTTAAGTCCTTGCTCTTGCAAGACCTCCTCAACAATATTTTGAATCTGTTCTACCTGAGGAATGCTATCCGCAAATCTTTTCTCTAAAAGAGCAACCACCTTATCAGAAATGCTCTCGGCTAAATCCTTATTAGCATTACTGGCAAGCAGTGCCTTGGAAATTGCCTCAGTAATTTTACTCTGGTCAAAATAAACAATCTTTCCGTCCCTTTTTCTAATTTTTTTAATCTTATCTGTCATATGTTCTATCTTATGCTAATCAAAAAAAGCCGTCAAATCAGCTTTTCCCATGATTTCTGTGGATAATTCTTGAAAATAAGGAATTATCTTCGATAAAAACCTTCGTTTCTGCGCTCGCTCGCAAATCGAAACAAATGAATTTGTTCAATTT
>CAZIIL010000054.1:2806-3039 GCA_964539465.1 uncultured Candidatus Saccharibacteria bacterium | reverse complement strand
CTTTCCCGCAAGAAACGATAATTCTCAATAAGTTCGTCTATGCCCTCGTTTAAAGTAATTATTGGCTTAAAGCCGGTTCCGACCATTTTATCGTAGTTAATAACAAAATTTCTTTTATCAGGGTCAATATCTTTAGAAATAATTTTTAATTTGAAATTAATCTTAGACTTGATCAAGCCAACAACTTCTATTTTGGTTACATTCATTCCGTTGCTGCCCAAATTAAAAATCTG
>CAZIIL010000054.1:0-2796 GCA_964539465.1 uncultured Candidatus Saccharibacteria bacterium | reverse complement strand
ATTCTTTGCCATAAAAATAGTAGCGCGGGCGAAATCCTTTATATAGATAAATGTTCTCATAAAATCTGGGTTATAGACCTCTAAATATTTTTTCTTGACTGCGTCAAAGACAAATTCATTTATTAATAGGTCGAGCCGCATTCTTGGAGAAAATCCAAAAGCTGTAGCAGGCCTGAAAATCAAATAATTGTCGCTTTTTCTAACTATTTTTTCTGCCTCGTATTTGCTCTTTGCGTAAGGAGAAACAGGTTCTTTTTTGGCTTTATCCTCGCAACAAACTCCTTCTTTGACTTCCGCATAAACACTGCTTGTGGAAAGAAAAATTAAGGGAATTGTTCCTCTTAACTTATTAACTACTTCTACTCCATCTCTATTAATCTGATAGCACAAGGTCTCATTCCTGCGACAAGCCGGTTCACCGACCAAAGCAGCCAAGTGGATAACAAGATTAACATCTTCTAGCGCTGAACTCAAAAGATTTCTATCTTCTATCCTGCCTTTAATAAATTCAAAGTTTTCCTCGCAGGCAGAATCAATCTGTGGCTGATTTTGACCAAAAATAAGAGCGTCAAGGACTTTAACATGATAACCTTCTCTTAAAAGCATAGGGACTAATGTCGAACCGATATAACCAGCCCCGCCAGTAACTAAAATTTTTTTATTTTTAAAATTCATAAACTCTTTTTCTCTTCCTCGTAATCTGCTACAACCATTAAGCCAACAAGTTCTTGGAATTTTATCTTGGGTCTCCATCCCAGTTTCTCTTTTGCCCTTGAGGCATCACCCATAAGAACATTTACCTCCGCAGGACGAAAATATCTCGAATCTATCTCAATGATTGTGTTACCTGTCTTTTCGTCGATGCCCTTTTCTCCTAACCCCTTCCCTTGCCATGTTAAATCAAATCCTAAAGCGCTGGCCGCCGCCTCTACAAATTCGCGAACCGAATGTGCCTCGCCAGTAGCTATCACATAATTATCGGGTTGCTCCTGCTGGAGCATTAGCCACATTGCTTCTACATAATCCTTAGCATGCCCCCAGTCCCTTTTTGCCTCCAAATTTCCCAAATACAACTTGCTATCGAATCCCAACTTTATTCTCGACAGACCCCTAGTTATCTTTCTAGTCACAAAGGTCTTCCCTCTTCTTTCTGATTCGTGATTAAACAAAATCCCGTTGCATGCAAATATTTTATATGCTTCTTGATAGAGCTGCGTTATGTGATACGCAAAAACCTTAGCGCAGGCGTATGGACTTTTAGGAGAAAAACGAGTTTCCTCATTTTGAGGTGGCGGTGAAGCTCCAAACATTTCACTTGAACTGGCTTGATAAAATTTTATCTGTGTATCTAAGTTTTTAATGGCCTCGAGAATGCGGAGGGTTCCAAGCGCATCAACATCACAAGTATATTCCGGCATATCAAAACTAACTCTGACATGGCTTTGGGCTCCCAAGTGATAAACTTCCCCTGGCCTAATCTGATTAATTAATTTATGGATATTTCCTGTATCAATTAGGTCGCCATAATGCAAAAACAGCATTGCTTTCTTCTCATGAGGGTCTTGATATAAATGGTCAATCCTTTGGGTGTTAAAGGTTGAAGCCCGGCGAATAATGCCATGGACCTCATACCCTTTCTTTAATAACAACTCTGCTAAATAAGAACCGTCTTGGCCTGTTATGCCTGTAATTAATGCTTTCTTCATATTTAAGTGTTTCTTATTTTATTAAATAACCAAATTCTTATCTTTGATGGAACAATAAAAAGTGATGTATATTGCAATAGCCAGTAAACCTTATCAAAAAAATTCATCCTATATCCATATTCTCTATGCGCTTTTTTACGGATATCTAAAGTTTTTAACTCCATTTTCCTGGTAGAACCCGTAGTCATCGACTGAGAAATCACTCTGTATTTTAATAGGATATCAGATAAATTTCCAAATTTCGAATGCTGGCCAAGACGAAAATGCAAATCATAGTCCTCTGCAGGATTATATTCATTATCATAGTAGCCGGCCTTTTCTAATACAGACCTTTTCATAATCACCAAAGGGTGGGAAAAGGGACTATATCTAAAAATATATTTCCTTATCTCGCTATCTGTTAAGTGGTATCTTCTCTGCCCAATCACCTTCCCGCCTTTATCGATAATTTGCATAGCGCCTCCTGAAATGCCTATTTGGGGATTTTGCTCCATGTAACTAATTTGCTTTGCTAATCTATCTTTTAAAGAAATATCATCTGCGTCCATCCTGGCAATATATTGCCCACAAGCAATCTTAATGCCTCTATTAAGTGTCTTACTGAGTTTCAGGTTTTGATTATTCCTCAATGCAACAATCCTCATATCTTGTTCTGCATATTCTTGAATAATTCTCCAGGTATTATCTTTGCTGCCGTCTTCTATAATAATAAATTCAAAATTTTCAAAGGTCTGGTCTAATATGCTCTTGATGGCTTCGGCAATATATTCTTCTGCGTTGTAGGCGGGCATGATTACAGACACCTTAAGATTATTCATATCGTATGCGCGTATTTTAATAAAGATTAAAATGTTTCTAAAAAGCGTCTATGACGTCCTATTCTAAAAGCATGATTGCCTTTTGAGCCTCTCTGTAATGCGGATTAATGGAAAGCGCTTTCTCGAAATATCGCTGAGCCGCATCTTTATTGTCCTCGTTGAAACTAATTACGCCTAAATAAAAATACGACTGGTAGAGTATGGGATTGTACTCCGCAGCTTCTAAGAAATACTTTTTGGCATTTTCCATATCGCCAATCACGAGATAGGTA
>CAZIIL010000053.1:0-3053 GCA_964539465.1 uncultured Candidatus Saccharibacteria bacterium | reverse complement strand
GGGACGGTTCTAATCTAATTTTTGCCTAATATGATTCAACTGTACATATATGAATACATATATGTGAAGTAAATCAGAACCGTCCCCGATTCAGCGACTCACTTGAGGAAATTTTAGAAAATCTTTTATGAAAAAACAAAAGGAAACAGTTTACGCTTTTATTGATAGTAATAATCTTAATTTAGGTATCAAAAGTTTGGGTTGGAATTTAGATTTTCGCAGATTCAGAATCTATCTTAAAGAAAAATACGATGTTTCTACTGCCTATATATTTATTGGCTATATCTCGACAAATCGGGATTTATATTCTTTGCTCCAAAAGCATGGCTATGTGTTGATTCTTAAACCAACTCTTTCAGATAAAGATGGAAACATAAAAGGTAATGTTGACGCTGATTTAGTCCTTCAAACAATGATTGACTATAAGAAATATGATAAAGCGATAATTGTTTCTAGTGATGGCGATTTCTATTCTTTAGTCAAGTTTCTTTATAACAAAAATAAACTAAAACTCGTAATGAGTCCTTATAGGAAAACCTGTTCTGTTTTATTAAAGAAATCAGCTAAAGAAAAAATCGTCTTTATGGACAATTTGAAAAAGAAATTAGAATACAAGATGAAAAAGCACCGCTAAAGGACAAAACCTAGAGAGGTGCTTTTTCCTGTGTATTCTGATTACATATTAGTAAATTATTTACTTTATGTCAAGAGTCGTTGATGTTTATCATCACTTCAAAGAAATAAAAAAATCAGAAAAGATTTCGAGGAAGCATTTGAGGATAAAATTTTAACTTAAAAAAATGGTGTCAACTCTGGTTTTTCTTCCAGGGGACTATGGTATGATATGGCTGGAGAAATAAAATAAAAAGAAAATAGAATCAGAAAAATTATGGAAACTTTATTTTGTATATTATTCTTAATCTCATTGATTTGTTTTCTGACAGGCGTTATTAGGCCTCATTTAGTGTTGGGGTTTTTAAAGGGAGCTAAAACAAGAAAAAAGGCGATTTTAATTTTTGGAGGTTTGAGTGTTTTATTCTTTATTTTATTTGGCTTAGTTACTGAATTGCCTGACTTGTCTAAGATAGATCTCGGGGAAGAGATTTTTCCCACTGATAAAGAAGAAATTTCAAAAACCTCTCCGAAAACTTCTCAAGAAAAAGAATCTGAGAAAGAAGAGCCGGCTGAGGAGCCGAAAGAAAGTCAAACAGGAGCTACGCTTTGCAGCATGTCAATAGGCGAGGTTGCTAAAACAAGATTATTACAATTAGTTCCATGGACAGACGGGGCAGTGTCTCTAAATGTGCCGTCTGGCTGGAATGTTTATACTGGAGGGCTATGCGCTACAAAATCAATTTTAGCAAGGGATCCTTTTACTGAATTAAAACAGGTTTTTTATTTTTCAGAAGCCGGGCCGGTTTATGCTAGTGGAGAACGAAAGCAAGAAGACGAAACCAATTATCTGACTTTAGGCGGAAATAAACTTCCTTATCTTGATAGTCCGTTAGTAAGTCCCTTAACTGCTGAAAACTTTTTAAATAACTTTGGAGCGCTGGCAAGTATGCCATTTTTCCAGAAAGCATTTCCACAAGTTCCTATTATAACCAATGTTGAAATAGTCAGCAGAGAAGAAATTGTTGACAAACCAGCTTATGCGACTGATGGAAAGTTAATCAGAGCAGAATTCAATCAAAACGGCAAATTGGGAGAAGGATATTTTTATATAATAACCGTAAAAGACATTATTGGTTTGGGATATGGCGTGATGTTTGTCGGAATTACTGCTCCAAAAGGTTTGCTTGACTTAATAACGCCGTCCTTAAAGGAAAGTTTGGAATCTTATACAATAAACCAACAATATGTAACTGCTTGTATAAATACAAGCAGTAAAGCGGTTGCAGGCATATTAAAGGCGGGCAGAATATTAAATGAAAGCTCTGATGTTATCATGGATGTATGGGAAAATAAACTTGAGTCGGAGCAAAGAATGTCAGAGAAATATAGTGGAGCTATTTTAGGGTCTAGCAGATTATATAATCCGGACACAGACGAGGTTTACGAGGTTACTCCTGAGTTTTATGACCGTTATCAAGTTCATAGCGATGAATTGGAAATGAATTATTTGGAAGACTTGCCAGACGATAAATGGGACGAGGTTCCTCTAAACGGGGCAGAGTATATTAAATAAAAAAATGGTGCCGGATCTGTTTTTATATATCAATTCATTAAAACAACATGACTTTTATCACACAAGATAAAACTAATTGGAAATATATTTTAATTGTTGCCACCTTAACCATTGTTGTTAGCGGGGGAATTTCAGCTTATTTTTGGATGGCAAAAAAGGAACCCAATATGCCAGAAATAGAGTTATCACGATCGGAAACGCTAGACAAAGGAGAAAAAAGCAAGAGTTATCGCATTACTATTTCAAAGAAATATGGATCACTGGAGCCTGAATATGAGTCCCTCAGACTCTATCTTGAAGATCTTTTGGGCTTGTCGCGCGAATCGATTTCTCATATTGTATATGATACCAGAGATGGTTCGCCTTACGATTCCGTGTTAGATTTTTCCTATTATGCTCTTTTTAAAAATGAATCAGTCGAACTAAAAAGCTCATACGAAAACGAGAGCATTATAGCGCAAGTAGCAAGAATAGATGAGAGATTAATACCATATATTGAGGATTCTGATTATTGTGAAACTGATGCTGATTGCGTTGTAAGGACTGATTTTTGCAAATATGGAGCGTTTAATCATTATCATAGTTTTCATGATATATGGGGGTGTGTGGTGATAACCGAAACTGAGTTTGAATGTAATGTTCCTGATCCGGGAGAGGAGTGTTTTTCTACGGAATGTGATGTAGAGTACATCGGGGTAGAGTGCATATCAAATCAATGCTTTGCCAAAAATCGAACCGAGAACTGCCCATCTCAATAACTATAATAAAAATGTTAATAAAAATGGTGTCAGGTCTGTTTTTGTCACAAAAAAACCGCTATAAAGGCGGTTTTTTTGTTTAAATGCGGAGATCAAACCCTCACATT
>CAZIIL010000052.1:0-3411 GCA_964539465.1 uncultured Candidatus Saccharibacteria bacterium | reverse complement strand
ATTTTTAAATCCTGCCTTCGAATTTCGAAAATCGATCCCATTTTTGGTTTTTGACGGAAGTTGGACTTCCGTCAAAAACATCATCTTTCGCTGGCTGGACGCCCCTTGCCGCGTATGCAGCGGCATTTACCCCGCATAATAAGAGGTGTTTATGCTGGACTATTGTCCGGGGCTAGAATCTGTTATTTAGTTAGGAATATAATATATCCAAAAGAAAATACCGTCGTACTCAGAACGACGGTATTTAGCAGGGAAAGCATAAGGATCCTCTCCTATTCATGGCAGACCCTGATTCTCACGCCCGCATACTCTTCGATAGACAGAACGCCATCCGGGGGGATAATCGCATAACTGCCATGTCCAAGTTCTTGCTCCTGGAGGTCGAATATGCGACACTCATACGGAGGCACATCATGGCCGATCTTCAGAGTTGCTCCGTCTACGACAAGAAGTGCCCTAGGCTTTCCTGCCACGGTCAGGGTCCACCCACGCGACCCCTTCCTTAGTGAAAAGGAGAGGCTTGAGTGGATCTTCAGAGTTACTAATGTAAATTCTTCCATTTCATCCTCCTTATAGAAAGAACATATTGGAACTCATTCGGACTATGTTATCAATTTAACTTATTTCTTTGCTTTTGGCAAATTAAAAATTTGAGCTTTAGGGCTCAATCTTTAATTTGTTTTACAAAACAGAATACAGCAAGATAAAGAATGCTAAGGCAGCAGTTCCTATTTTTGACGGAAGTTGGACTTTAGCTACTAGCTTCAACCACTAAAAACATTCTTGTCTTTATCTATTTTTAATGCTTTGATTTCTTGTTTTAACTCTATCATCTTTAGTTCCCGGCGAACAACAAGTTTTTGGAATCTTTCTAACTCACCAACTTTTTCCTCAAGTTCTACTGTTCTTTGCTTAACCTTCATCTCTAAACTTTGAGCCAATTCTTCTAATTCTTTAGTTCTGGCTTTCACTTTAACTTCTAAAATTGATCTTGCTTCCTCAAGCTCTCTTGTTCTCTGCTTAACCTTTGCTTCCAAACCTGCTTTTTCTTCGCTTAATGCTTTAGTTTTATCTCTTAACTTCTCAGCCATCTCGTTGAAACCAGAAGCTAAGCCCCCAATTTCGTCTTTTCTTTTAATCTTTATTCGGTGTTCTAGTTTACCAGTCCCAATTACCTTCATACCTTCCTGAAGGTTTCTAATCGGATTTATAACCGTTGTCTTTATTGAGAAAAAAAGAACAGTAATAATTACTAATATAGCTATTATTGTGCCTGATAAAAATTGTCTTTGAGTTTTAGAAATAACTTCTTCCAAAGGATGTAAAGATAATCTTATATCATAAATTCCGACTTGTTGGCCTGCAACATGAAGTGGAGTAATTACTTTTAATACCTGTGTGTTATCAGTCTCAGTCAAAACTTCAGTGGAAATCGCCCCATCTTGATAGGAAGCAATATCTTCTGGAACGATTATTTCTCCTATCATAGAAGTATCATTGGATGCTACAATTTTCAAACCCGTTTCAACAGGCAGACTCATACTGATTTCAAAAATATTAGGATTCAGCCACATCACCTTGTAAATATTAGATTGTAATTTAGGAATATCATTCAAGTCATCCTTACTGCCAATATTAGCGTCAAGCGCCTGCGCTAAACTAATGGCTGAGTCCCGAAAAGAATCATAAAAAAGCTTCTTTTGATTATTGACACTTAAATAATAAAAAACTGAAAGAGTCAAAACAACAACCAAACCGACAACAATCAGCAATCTAAATTGAAGATTAAATTTAATTTTCATTTATTTTATTTATCCAGCCACCTCTTTTCTATTTCACGGACCTCTCCCGCCCGCTTAAGCCGCCTTATTGTCCTATTAATCTGCGAAAGCAGCATTTCCTGACCTTTATTAGTTACAATTCCATAAAACTCTTGAGTGAAAGGTATTCCCACTATTTCCAGATTTTCCTCACTGGCTACCATTCCAACTGCTGCTGGATAGTCAATAATAATCGCGTCAATTTCTCCTAATAGTAAGTCCTGTTTAGCCAAATCATAATTCTCATAACTCTTTATTAGAGAGGCATCAGTAACATATTTTTTGACTTCTTCTTCGCTAGTGGTCTCTGTCTGCACTCCTACATTATGCCACTGAAGATCCTCTACTCCTTTAATAATCTCTTTTTTATCTGTTCTAATTACAATCACTTGGCCAGCATTAAAGTAAGGGTCAGAAAAACCCATAGTTTCAGCCCTTTCCGAAGTTATAGTAATAGAAGATATTATCATATCTACCTCTTCTTCTCTAACAGCATCAAAAATTTCTTCCCAAGCAATATTTACAAGTTTAAGTTCAACATTAAGATCAGCAGCGATCTCTTTGGCTATATCTATATCCATGCCCAAAAAGTTTCCATGCTCGTCAATGCTTTCCATGGGTGGATAAGTAGCATCAGTCCCGACAATAATCTCTCCTTGCTCTTTGATTTTTTTTAACAAAGGATCCTCAATCTCTTTTGGTGGTAGATTATTGTAAAGAAAAAATCCTATGCCTGAAAAAATCACTAACACCAATACTGCCACTAAAACTATATTTCTTTTCATCATATTTTTTATATTTTTTATTTTGTTAAATATTTTGTTAAATGACCTTTCCTTTCTATTTTGCCCCATTTTACCACAAAAAAGTGGTTTCATTCAAATGTCAAATTTAATTATTATACTATAATATTCCAAAACATTATTGGGATTGCTACCAATATATATTTAAATGTGTTACAATTCCCATAGTACCTATGAAAGGAGGTGATGCTGGTGTTGGCCTTTGTGTTCACTTAGTTTTTTGTCGGGGCCCTCGCCTCGACGTCTGCATTAGCGTCATTCCTGTGGCGCTGAACACGATATAGGCCTTTTTGTCGCTTTTCGCCTGGAAGGAAAAAAGCGATAGAGGCCGCTACTGTAGTTTGTAGTGGCCTTTTTCTTTTCTCCTGTTTTTCTTAGAGGTTTTGGAAGTTTGATAAAAGTCAAACTCCAATCACTAATCACTGACTATTCAAGATCGTTTTGTCTCGTATTTACTAAAAAGATTGTAGAGCCTTTTATTAGTTGCTTTTGCAATAGGAATATATTGTCTAAATTCTTTATTCCATCTACTAAATTTCTTTTGTGAGAGGTGATCCTTTGGAATGAATTTTTGAGAACGCCTGTTATCCAACTGATCACACAATTTGATAAGCCGTATTTTTTTATCGCTTTCAGCTAAAACTCGAATCTTTTTTTGCTTACTCTTAGCTTTTTGTTTCTCTGTTTCATTTACTGACCTTTCCCGTGTTACCGCTTTAACTAACCTTGCCACCTCGCTTCCCGACTGTGCTCGTATTGTCTCAATATCTATATTTGTATCCTCAACT
>CAZIIL010000051.1:0-3685 GCA_964539465.1 uncultured Candidatus Saccharibacteria bacterium | reverse complement strand
AAGGAAAAAATGGCATTCGCTTGGCATTATATAATGTCAACTTTTCAAAGCTTCTTCTGCTTCGTCTAAATCTTGCTGGAAACTATTTTTCCTAAATAAAGACTTCTTTGATAATTTCAAACGCCTCAAAAACTTATGAAAATTGAACGTATTTCCCAAAAACATTGTTTTATAGCGATTATATAATTTCCGAGCTTGATCTTCTCTGATTCCTTTCTCCAAATTGGCTAAAAATTCATCACATAAAATGTTGCCTATTTCGCCTTTCTCTTTTAGTTTTAAATAAACCAACGCCTGAAAGGAACGAACAAAAGGCTCATTATCGCAATTTCCATTAAGGAAATTTGGACCGCTAATTTTGCCGTGTATAATTGGGTTCATAAAAGCGTGTAAAGTTTCGTGCAACAAACAGCCCCACAAATTTTCCGGGTATCTTTCAACTTGTATGGCGTTATTCCAAATCCCAATAGAAGCAGTATGTATGCCGCTAGGGCGGGAGTACCCAGAACCACCCTTAGAATCCTTTAGTCTTACGTGAATATGGCTATCCTTCCATTTTTGGCCGAAAACTTTTTCAATAACCGGAAAAATGCCCTCAATATAATTAAGATATGCTTCCAATTTTTTGAGCGCTTCGGTATGCTCTAAAAATTCTGCTAAATTTTCAACGAGATAATGTTTGGTCTTCATGTTTTTTAGAAGCTGGCACTAAAAAGACAAAGTGCCAACTATTTTTTGGGTTCTCTGAAGGTTTTTGGCTCTTGGGTCTCGGTAAGTTCTTTATATCTTCTCTGGTATTCTTTTTCTATTTTCTTTCTGTCCACTAAATACTTTGCCCCTATCTGAGCTTGCACGACAGATTCTTGAAAAGTTTCTCTAGTGATGCCATCAAGTTCTCCTTTAGCTTGGGCTGAAATTTGCCAAGGAGGAGGAACTTCGGCAGTTTGGACCAATACTATCCCGCCCTCTTTTTTGTTTTTGACAAAACAATATCTTGCGGGTAATTCTTGAAGGTTCTGAACATTCATTTCCCAGCCCGGAGGTTGTTTGTACAAAGGAGTCATCAATTCTTTGGCCATTATTTGAGCGTCGTCTCTTGAGACCTGAAAACAGGTTTGGACTCCGCAGTTGGACAGAATGGAGCTTCTTAGCTCTTTCGGCAGTTGAGCCAAATTCTGGTGGGCTAAAATCAAAGAAAGCCCGTATTTTCTGGCTTCGGACAAAACATCAATGAAACTCTGGGTGGCGAAATTCTGAAACTCGTCAATGTAGAGATAAAAAGGTTTTCTTTTTTCTGGCGGGATGTCTGTTCTGGAAAAAGCGGCCATTTGAATCTTGCTTAACAAAAGTGAACCCAACAAATCGGCACTGCCTTTTAACCTGCCTTTTTCCAGTTTAACCAAAAGAACTTTCTGGCTATCAATAATCTCTCTTAGATTGAAAGAACTTTTGGGCGAAGTAAAGATATGCCTCATCCGGTGGTCGGCCAAAAGAGCGTCAACCTTATTTAAGGTTGATTCTATCCATTCCCGCCAAGTGCTCGGCCTTACCTTTTCGTAAGCCCTAAAACAGCGAAGGCAGTGAGGATTTTTAACTTTTCTTAAAATCCTCTTTCTGATTAGGTTATCGGTCAAAATCAAGGGCAATTCAACCAAGGTAAGATTGTTCTCAACAAGAGCGATAAGGGAGTTTCTCAAAATGTCTTCCATTCTCGCGCCCCAAGAATCCCACCATATTTTCTTAAACACTCCCACTAATTCTGCGGCTTGTTCTTCCGGGAAAACGCCTTTTATTTGCTCCAAAGGATTGAAACTAACTGTTTTTTCCGGATTGGTCGGCTCGATCAAAACCACGTCTTTTTCTAAATCCCTGCCAAAAACCCGCTTGGCAAAATAGAGCCAGCCTTTGACGTCTTCTATTAAATCGCCGTGAGGGTCAATCACGCCGAAACCTCTCCCGCTTTGAATGTCCTGCTGAATCAAGTATTCTAAAAACTTAGTTTTACCGGTTCCCGAAGACCCGATAACGTAAAAATGGGTGTCCCTGAATCTTTGTTCCACGCCTTTCAATTGTAAAATCGGCGCATCGGTTTCTTCATCAAGACCATAAGCATAGCCCAAAGCCAGTTCGTCAGGCAAAACCTCTCTTTCCTTAACCTTTATTTCTTCTGGCAAAGAAAGAGCTCTGGCTTTTTCGATTTTAAAAAACCTGTCAAAGGCAGTTTTAAACCATTTAAAAATCATTTTAGGAAATATTTAAGAAACCCCTTGATTTTCGGTCTACTTTGGTAAAGTCAAAGTCCACTGATTTGGCTATTTGTTCCGTTGTGCCTAATAAAGTATGGTGGACAGTAGTAACATAAGCTGTCAATTCTTCTAAATCAAAAATGTCCATGTCAGACGGTCTGACTATCCTTCCTTTAAACCTGTTATAAATTGAAACAAGAATCATAATGGGCAAAAGCACGATTTGGATAAACCAAGGAAGCTCGGCAAAAAGTTTTTGGAGCGCGCCGGGTTCCAAAGTCAAATACCAAGAAACAAATAATTGCTTGCCGTAACTTGAAGCCCCAATATACATCAAATAACCTTTCAGATAAGTGTTTTTCACCACCAAAAAAGTCCTTGCCTGGCCTGTTAATTTTCTTATCAGAGAAGGAGAAACCTCTTTTTTGACAATCTCTACCTTCGGAACTTCTCTTTCTTTTAGGTTCTCTTGCATTTCTCTGAAAACCTCTTTTTCTCTGCCTTGCGCCTCGTCGATTAGAACCGACCAGCGGTCAATGACTTCTTCTTTTTTTAGTTTAACCATAGATTTAAATAAATCTTAAAGTTTTGAAGAACCCGACCTTTATTCTAAAAGATGATGATAAGTATTATCCCTCGGCGACTGCCAGATCGACTCCAAAACCGATTCCGGCTTTTCTAAATTATATGTTTTTTGGCAAGTAAACAAAAACATGTCGCTTTTTCTTGTGATGTGGCGCAGGTTTTCCTTTCTTTTTTCCGAAAGGGTGATGGTTAAAACCCGGAATACCGAAATGTTAAACCTGTCTTTGTGCTTTTCTTCGGCCCAGAATTGCCAGTAAGCCCGGGTTTTGTCGGAAAACCTTTTGGTCGGCATGGTTGAGCGGTCGGCCTCCAAAAAGAAATGGAGCAAATCGTTTTTGTTTTCTATGGTGAAAAAGGCGTCTGGAGCAATAGGCAATCTTTCGCCTTCTAAATAAACTGTATCAGTTAAACCTCTTTCTCGCCAATTTATCAGTTTTGATTCTTTCTCTTTTCTTAAAGCCAAAGTTAAAATAACCCTGAAGTCAGAAATCATTAAACTGTGCCAGAGAAAAAAAGATTTTATCTCTTTGCTCTTTTTCGCCCAGTTAACTTTGGCTTTATTGTCAGGAAAAAGGAGTTGCGCTCCTTCTTTGTCCAAGGTGTAAATAATATGGCTTTTGGGTTTTTGATAAGAAAACTGATGGACTGGCCTTTCTAAATAACCAGCGTGAAAAAGCGTTTGAAGCCTTCTTTGAATAGTTCTTGTGGGAATTTCTGGATGTAAAGCTAAAATGTGGCTTGTATTTAAAAAGCGGTAATCGGCTAAACTTTGAAGTATTTTCAGGTCGGTTTCTGTAATCTTCAGCTTCGGTGAAGTTTTACTCCTTTGAAATTTTTTATACCTCTGTTTCACA
>CAZIIL010000050.1:0-3709 GCA_964539465.1 uncultured Candidatus Saccharibacteria bacterium | reverse complement strand
CAAAATACGCCATTACGTCTTCTACTGAAATAGGAATTCTTTTTTGAGGATTTTTAGGGTCTTGAGGATTAAAGATATTGGCAGTTGAAGGGTCAATCGGAGATAGTTCTGACAAGTCGCTCATTACAATCTCATC
Organism: uncultured Candidatus Saccharibacteria bacterium; assembly: GCA_964539465.1. Classification (GTDB taxonomy): domain Bacteria; phylum Patescibacteriota; class Minisyncoccia; order Minisyncoccales; family CAYTKG01; genus CAZIIL01. The sequence continues at coordinate 3,573 of CAZIIL010000050.1, read as the reverse complement.
AGCGCCCAAGGCAACCATTGTGGCAGCGCTATGGGCTTTGTATGGAACTAAAACAGAGAGCTTATCGCAATACTCCCTGATCATTGAAACTAACCTCCATGGAACCATTGTATCTCCTCCAATAGAATATAAAAACAAATCAATCTGCGCCACTTTTCCAATTTGCCGCAATTGCTTGCTAAATACAGGGATTATGTCCATTGCAATTCTGGCATTAACAGGGCCTTTTCTGTCGCTGGTTAAATAGGCAATCACTTTTGACTGCGTCAAGTTTTCAATTTTTTGAATTAATTCTTTTGTTGCCATATTGTTTGTATTTTATCATCTCTTTTGCTGTTTTACCATCACAAGAGCACTCACTCCGAGTGCTCTTGTTTCTTTTCTGGTTCCATCTTAGATTTTTAGACCCTTAGGCTTCTTTACTTTCTTGACCGTGTTTTCTCCATGCCTCTGAAACAGAAGTTTCAAGAACGTCTAGCTCAGCAAGAATCTTTTCCCTTATCTCTGAGGTGGCAATCTCTTCTTTTCCTTCTGCCAACTGCATTGCCGCGCTTGAAACCTGATTTACTATTTCGTTCGTTCTTTCTTCTGAAAGATTAGATCCCTGCGCAGCAGCTATGATTGATCTTCTAATTTTCCCTTCGTCAAAGGGCTCTTTTGTCCCGTCTTTTTTAACAACAAAGTTAGCCATAATTAATAAACGTTTTAGTTAATTAATCACCCGACCTTTTCTTTCTATTATCATATATTATACAAACTCCTTTATTCTTTCTGTCATCTATGGTTTTTTCCGTATTTAATATATTAGCTCCGAGGTTTGGACGCAGTGCCCTTCCGAAATCTTTTTATCCTTCCGGAACTTTAGTGAAGGAGGAGGTGTAGGAGGGATGTTAGAACCCGTTTCCTATCTATATGTCTTACTACTCTTACACTCTAAAGATAAAATCTTAATAGATTCGTCGGTTTCTCGAAAGATAATTCGCATATTACCCTTGCGAACTCGGAAAACGTCATTTCTTGCTTTTAGTTTTTTCAAATCTAAACCTCGAAAATCACCAATTTCTATTTGAAGAAGAATCTCTTTAAACTTCTTTTTTTCTTTTGGATTTAATCTGTTTAATGCCTTATCTATCTTATCCATAATAGAGCATTATAAACGTTTCAACAGTTCTTTAGGATTAATACCTCCTCTTTTAATTTTAGAAAAATCAATCACCTCTTCCCAATAACCTTCTTCAATAGGAGATATTTTAAATAAAGGATTGGATCTTTTAAAAACAATAAAAGACTGACCACTTTTGACTTTCTCAGCATAATCTTGCATGTTTTCTCTTAAATTTTTGACAGTAATAATATTTTCCATAATTTAAAGTTTATCTTTTTATTAACTTAAGTTAAAGTTGTTAATAATTGTTTGTCAAGTAAAAAATGCAGAAAGATAAAATCCATTCCGCTTCTCGTAATTCCATCTTGCTAAAAAAGGTCTCAATGGCGATTCTTTGTTTCAAGAAAAAATCAGAGTTGACATCATTTTTGACTGAGAGAAATGCCTGCGCTGAGTCCTGGCAAAGTGTTCCGGGGCTTGGATTCGAACCAAGATTTATGGATTCAGAGTCCATTATCCTACCATTAGATGACCCCGGAATATGTATTCACGGATTCTGTTGGGCTATATGTCCAAATATTTTCTGACAGCCAATAAACTGGGCAGGATGCCCAATGCCAGAGAAGAGAGTGTCTGGATGCCCAGCAGCAGCCAGAAGTTTGTTTTAAAGAAATCAAAAAATCGAAATCCAAAGAACGATTGACTTATAGCAGGATTTAAGAAGTAAGACAACAGGCCCACAAGAAAGGAAGATACAAGAAAAGACAATAATCCGCAGATTATGCCCTGGACAATAAATGGGCCATTAATAAAGCCATTCGAGGCGCCAACCAAACGCATCACCGCAATCTCATTCTTTTGGCTATAGATTTCTAATCTGATGGTATTAAAAACAATCAGGACAGAAACCAAGGCAAAGAGTATCGAGATAACAAGTCCGCTATTATTAAGAAAATCAGTAAGCGCAAATATCCTTTCAATAACAGATTTTCTTTCAGAATAGTCAACTTTTTCAATGATATCGCTGAAGTCATCTTTCGCTAAAAAGTTGACTATGTTTTCGTAGCTATCCATCTCAGCAGCCCTGATGCTAAGGGAAGCGAAAAAGGGATTAGCCCCCACCTCTATAAGCGACTCCATTAAATCATCCTCTTCGTTATGCCTCTCAATAAAATCCTCCAGCGCTTCATCCTTTGATATTAATCGCGTCTCTTTCGTTTCGGGCATATCATCCAATTCCTCCTGCAATCCAAACATCTCTTCTTGGGAGCAATCCTGCTGGAAATAAACAGAGATATCTGCTTTATCTTCCATATCAGCAACCAAAAAATTCAAAACCTTGCGGCAGAGGAATAAAGAACTTATCAAAGAAAGGGTTATCACTAATATCAGACAGGTAGCAAAGGAAAGATTGCCTTGCCTTTTAAAATTCGACCATCCAGACCTAATAATTCTCTTGAGAATAAGCGTCATAGTTTTTGATTAGATACTTAAGAATAATAAACTAAAAAAGTATTCCCCCTTTCTCTTCATCCCTTGCCAATCTTCCATCTTTGAGAATGATGTTTCTTTTCTTAATCCCCTTAATCACTTCTTTATTATGGGTGGCCAAAACCACTGTTGTCCCTAATTCATTAATCTTAAGCAGGAGTTTTATAATATCAGAGGTATTGTAGGGGTCGAGGTTGCCGGTTGGCTCATCCGCCAAAATAATAGCTGGTCTGTGAATAAGGGCTCGGGCAATAGCTGCTCTCTGCTTTTCTCCAGAAGAAAGTTCGTGGGGAAATCTATTAAATTTATCTTTCAAGCCAACAAGTTCCAATGCCCGAGGCACATTGCTCCCAATTTCTTCATCATCGGCCCCTATCGCCTCCATAATAAAGGCAATGTTTTCATAGATTGTTTTTGAGGATAAGAGTTTGTAGTCCTGAAAAACAGCCCCAATCTTTCTTCTTAAATAAGGCACATCCCGTCTCCTGATACTATGGATATCCTCCCCGTCCCAGAGAATCTTTCCGTTTGTTGGTTCTTCGTTTGCTAAAACCAATTTCAGCAAGGTGGTTTTCCCAGCACCCGACTTGCCCGCAAGCACCAAAAACTCCTTTTCCTGCAAATCAAAAGAGACATCTTCTAATGCCTTCACATCTGGGGAATAGATTTTACTAACAGATTGAAATGTAAGCATAGAATCGTTAATTAAAATAGTAGTTAGATAAATTCCAATTTTTAATGTTTAATGCTGAGGGTTAAGAACTAGGGAGCTTAACTTCTGCTTCTATAAATCTGTCCAATCCCCCATCCAAAACTGCTTCCACATCTGATGTTTCCACATTGGTCCTTAGGTCTTTAACCATCTTATATGGATGGAGAACATAACTCCTAATCTGCTTCCCCCACGCCGGGTCTATAACCCCTTTAAAGGATTTCGATCTTTTTTCCTGCCTCTGCTGTTCTAATCGATATAACTT
>CAZIIL010000049.1:0-3937 GCA_964539465.1 uncultured Candidatus Saccharibacteria bacterium | reverse complement strand
TGCGGCCGACTGATTCTAATTTACCCAGCGGCTATATTTATATGGTTTCTTCGACCGTTCAAGGAGTATCATCTGGGCCTGAAGGAACCAGTTTTGGTGTTCTAACAACAATTCCTGTTGAGCTAGAGCCAGAGCCGGAGCCAGAACCAGAGCCCGAAGAATCAGCAGAAACAGAATCAGAAGACGAAGTATTGCTCGAAGAATTAAGAAATCAGATTTTAGAACTACGAATCCGTATTATTGATATCCTGCAAAGGATTATTCAATTACTTACAACTCGTGCTTGATCAGATCTTCAATGCAGACCCGCCTGTCCTGCTTGCCTGCCGGCAGGTATACGGCGAGATGGGGCTTTGAACGCTTTTTGAACACTTTTTAAGTTCTGGATTCCTTAATTAATCCGCTCTAAAAGCGGGTTTTTATGTGATTTGGCATATATAAAAATAAGTTGTAGAATAAAGAGATAATCTTTTGTTATTTTGATGCATAAGGAGTTTTTAAGGACAATCTTATTATTAACAATATTCTTTGCATTCCCGGCAATAGCGCAAGCAGACACATTGGGAGAATCCAATAGTTTTTGGGTTGAGCCGATCTATGACAAGGAAACCCGGAATCAGGTGACGGCAACCCTGAGAAAGGTTTCTTCCAAAGCATATTTTTATATCGATAACAATCTCTGGAATCTATTGGACTATGCTGCGCGCCAGGAGATATTAGATTCAATTGATACTTTGTCTAAAGAATTTGATAATACTATCTATCCAATCCTTACTTCTAATTTTGGTTCTGAGTGGTCGCCGGGCATTGATAATGACATCAGGATTACTGTTCTAATACACCCAATGGACGCGGCAGGCGGCTATTTCCGAACAGCTGATGAATACTCCATATTAGAAGCGTCTGCGTCTAACCAGAGAGAAATGATATATTTCAATTCTGAATATATTAATAGCTCTTTGGCAAAATCATATCTGGCGCATGAATTTACTCACCTGATTACTTTTAATCAAAAAGACAGGATGAGGCGGATTGAGGAAGATATCTGGCTAAATGAATCTCGGGCAGAGTATGCTTCTACGCTTCTTGGTTATGACCAGGATTTTGAAGGAAGCAATCTTCAGATGAGGGCTCGGGATTTCTTTAATGTCCCCTTCGACTCTTTGACAGAATGGAAGAATGTTCAAATAGATTATGGGGTTATTAATCTTTTTGCCCAGTATTTAACTGAACATTATGGCGTCAGCATTTTAGCGGATTCTCTGAAGTCCTCAAAAACAGGCATTGATTCTATTAACTATGCTTTGAGTAAGAACGGATTCAGCGAGGATTTTTCACAGATATTTACAGACTGGACCATTGCTGTTTCTGTCAACGACTGCGCCTTAGACAGCAGATATTGTTATAAAAACAATGAACTGAAGAAATCTATTATCCTGCCTTCTATCCAATACCTTCCGGTTGTGGGAGAGAGTACGCTTTCGACCACTTACTTCCAAAAGGATTGGGCAGGCGCTTGGTATAAGATTGTGGGCGGAAAAGACACCCTGAAATTAGAGTTTTCCGGAGACGAGAAAGCAGATTTCATAGTCCCTTATGTAATTGTTGACAAAAACGGGGAAAAGGAAGTGGAATTTTTAACACTGGATGAGCAAGGGCAAGGCACTGTTTATATTTCTGAATTCAACGATGAGAAGGTTTCTTTAACCATTATTCCTTTAGCCCAATCTAAGATTTCTGGATTCGGCTCTTCAGAGTCGAGTTATCGATTTTCCTTAGTGGTTTCTACGGTAGAAGAAGCCCCTGACCAGAATGCGGCATTGGTTGCAAGACTTATGGAACAGATAGAAGAACTAAAACGCCAGATAGCTGTTGTGCAGGCAAGAATAAGCGCTATTCTAGCAGAGAGAAACAAGACAGAAATTAGCTGCCAAGCGCTTTCTCGAAATCTGCGGCTGGGTATGAAAGGCGATGATGTGAGATGCTTGCAGGAACTCTTGCGAAACCAGCCAGGGATTTATCCTCAAGGGCTTGTTACTGGCTATTTTGGGCCCCTTACGCATAAAGCTGTCCTCTTATTCCAAGAACAGCATAAAAGCGAAGTCCTGACGCCTCTGGGGCTTTCTGTTGGCACTGGGTATGTTGGTCCAAGCACCCGCTCCGCGCTCAACAATCTTTTATAAAGCGTTCAAAGCCCTGCCTCGCCGGCGAGGCAGGCCGGCATCGAACAAGTGTTCAAAGCCCGGCAACAAGTGAGCAAGTGTTCAAAGCCCGGCAACAAGTGAGCAAGTGTTCAAAGCCCGGCATCGAACACTTTATACACAGGTTTTCCACAGTTCAAAGGATACCTTTGAGAAATTAAGACAGACCTGGCAATATTGCTTTCAGAAATATGATATTAGGACAATCTCTTCAAGAGAGAATAAATACTATAAAAGACGACAAATTCTTTAAGAACAGCGCTATTAATATAGCAGGCACTATCTTGGGCGGATTTCTGGGTTACCTCTTTCATTTTCTTGTCTCCAAAAAACTATCTGTGGCTGAATTTGGCGAATTAGAGAGTTTACTCTCTTTTTCTACTATCTTGGGAGTTACTGGTTCAGCCCTTTGCCTTTTTGTTGTCAGGCATTCTTCTGTGTTTGCCAAAGCCAAGGACTATCTCGCCAACCAGCAGTTTATTGTTGCTTTAAAAGGAAGAATAAACAGGATTGCTTTTTGCCTGTTTTTATTTTTTATTGTTACCTCTCCGCTGATTAAAGATTATCTTCATTTATCAGATTCTTGGGGGATTATTATCTTAGCATTGGCTATATTTTTTACTATTCAGAACGCTGCGCTTAACGGGCTTTTAAGAGCGTGGCAGAACTTTCTTTCATTAAACCTGATTCTTATTCTGTCTAGTGTTGTAAAGCTATCACTCGCCCTTTTGATTGTTTTATTTCTGCCAAAGGCGTCAGCAGTGGTGTTTGCCCTGGCGCTTACGGGATTGTTTGCTTTTATCCTTCTTAAGATTGTTACAAAGAAGAAATTCTTTCAAAACAGAGAGCAAACATCTATCCACTGGAAAGAGAAATATTTTAGAACAATGAATATTAAAAAAGATATTCTATTTGTTTTTCTTTTCACATTATTGATTACTGTTTTAGCGAATATGGACATTATGCTTGTTAAAAATCTTAGTTCATCTGAAATGACAGGATATTATAGTGTTTTAAGCTTATTAGGCAGGATTCTCCTATGGGTTAATATGGCTATTGTGAGTGTTGTCTTGCCGGAGGTGTATGCTAATGGGCGCGATGGTTCATTTATTAATAGAAATATCTTATTCAAGGCCTACGGCTTGATTTTTCTGACTAGCTGCGCGGTAGTGTTGATATATTATTTCTTTCCAGGGATAGTTATTTCTCTGCTTTTTGGAGAGCAGTATCTTGTTTTTCAGAATGAATTATGGTTTTTTGCCATACTTGCTTTTGTTTTATCCCTTCTTCAACTGGAAGCCAATTTTGCCTATGCCCAGCACAATTTTAATGTTTGTTATATGTTATTAGCGACATTCTTGACAATGATAGGCGCCATCTATCTTTCCCACGCCACAATTCGACAAATGGTTTTGAGCATTATTTTATCATTTGGGCTTGGCTATTTATGCATTCTTGTTGTAAATTTATCTAATACAAAGAAACAATTTTTGAATAGAAAAACAAATCTATAATCTTTTATATGTCTGACACTATCTCTATTATCATCCCTGTTCATAACGAGGAAAAAAGCATCCCATTGCTCTATCAAGAAGTGAGGAGTGTTTTAATGTCTCTAAGGCCCAACTACGATTATGAACTTATTTTTGTTAACGATGGAAGTGATGATAAGAGTGGAGAAGTGATAGAAAAATTAATAGAACAAGATGCTCATGTTAAGTATGTTGAATTCTCCC
>CAZIIL010000048.1:0-4105 GCA_964539465.1 uncultured Candidatus Saccharibacteria bacterium | reverse complement strand
TTTTAAAACAAAGCATGTCTTTGGCCGCATTTTAATCTGTCCGCTCTTTATTTTCTCCGCAATAATTTGAGAAGTAGATTTCTTTTGAGAATTATTTCTCATGTTTTGTTTTTTCATAACAAAGTTTTAACATTTTTTTGCCTCTTTTCAACCTAATGCCAACTGTTGAGATAGGAATGCGCATAATATCGGCGACTTCTCTGTAGCTCATATTTTCTAAATAATAAAGGATAATTGGCTCCTTGTATTTTATGTCTATCTTGTTCAAACAATATCTCAAGCTTTGTCTAATTTCTTTAAACTCTATTTCCTGATTAATCTTCTCTTCGTCGACTAAATAAGGAAGTAGAATATCTAAGCTGAATAATTGCAAGCCAGTTTTCTTTTTTTTCAAAGCATTAACAAATTCATTATGAGCGATTCTATAAATCCAAGAAGAAAATTTTCTCTTAACATCAAAACCCTGAATGTTCTTATATGCTTTGATAAAAACATTTTGAACAACATCTTCGATGTCCTCGCGGCCAGAAAGAAACTTTTTAGCATAACGCTTTATTTTTACTTCATATCTTTCAACCAAAACAGAGAACGAATCAATATCGCCTTCCTGCACCAATTTGACAATTTTTTCATCTTCATTTTCGTGATACTCATTCTCTACCATAAAACAGCAAAACAACTCTATTAATTCTATTAATTTACTACAACTATATCTTCTTTTTTCTTTCATTCTACCCTACTCCATCAAACTCTATCAAGAAAATCACCGATACGGTGATTTTCTAAACTCGACTCCGGAAGGTAGACGAGGGTTTGTCTTGAGTTAGTTTATGGTGAGCTTGCTGAACTGAACTTATTTTATGACCGCAAAAAATATTTATATATCCCGGACTTGATAATATCATATCTTCCCCCTTACCGCCATTCATCATTTCTCAAGAAATAGAGTTGACACCATTTTTTACCCATTTTTTACCTCACTACTTTACTAGCTCTATTTCTCATTTCTTTACATCTCTTTATTTATTGGAAATGAATCAGCTCAATTTCTTTTTGATTATTTCCCGCAATATAACTTCAACTTGTTTAATGCTCTCGTCGTCAATTATAGAAATTGGTATTACTTTTTTATTTATTTTTTTAAACTCGCTAATTTTTTCTTTGACTTCGTCTTCATTCAGCAAATCACACTTACTTAAGAAAATATATTCATCTTTATCCAAAAGTTCTTTTTTATGAGAACCCAATTCTTTTCTAATGGTCTTATAATCTTTTACTGGATCATTAGAATCCGCGGAAACAAGATGAAAAAGCGCTCTTGTTCTATCAATGTGTCTTAGAAACTTGATTCCAAGACCTCTGCCGACAGACGAACCATTAATAATTCCCGGAATATCTGCCAAAATTAATTCAAAATAAACACCTAAATGCGGCTCAAGGGTAGTAAAATGATAACTTGCAACCCTGCTTTTAGCATTAGTAAGCTCGTTAAGTAAGCTTGACTTACCAGCATTTGGCAATCCAATAAACCCAACGTCCGCAATAAGCTTAAGTTCAATTCTCAATCTAAACTCTTGCCCATCCAGCCCTTTTTGAAATTTCTCGGGACTTGTTCTTGTAGACGAGCGAAAAAGAAAATTACCTTTTCCTCCCTTTCCACCCTTAGCTATAAGTGTTTTTTGTCCAATTAAAGTAATTTCAAAACTTTCTCCACTTGATAGATTATTAACAATTGAGCCAACGGGAATTTTTACAACAATATCATTGCTGTCAGCTCCATCTCTAAATTTGTTTCTTCCGTTTTTGCCGTCATCTCCTATTATTTCCTTTTTATAACGGAACTGAGAAAGAGCGCCAAGATTTGACGTGCCTTCAAAAAAAATACTGGCGCCTTTCCCGCCGCTACCGCCTGTTGGACCAACTCCAAACTTTGCCTTATTAAAAGCCACAGCTCCACAACCACCATGTCCCGCCCTTACTTTTATTTCCACTTCATCAATTAACATATTTGCTATCCTCTAAACTTTTTATTTTTTTAGAAAACCTTTCCCTATTTTCTAATCACTATAATAATTACACACTAATCACATCTCATGCTAACACAGAAAATCGCCCCAATGGCGATTTTATATTTACGGAGAGATTTATTACTGCGGTAACTGGATTGGGGGAAAATGATGTCAACCCTGGGTTTTTCTTGGGTCTACCAACTGTGAAAATGGTATTAAAAACCAGAGTTGACACCATTTTACAGATATCATTTTTACACTATTTCCTATTCAACGACGATTTTTTTTACTTAATAGAGCTCGATACTCGAACCGAGCATAAATCTGCTCGGTCTAGCAGACGATTTTAGAAGCCTGAAACGGAAAGAAGTATTCAGATATCCTGAAGTTGTGTTGGAACAAATAAAGAAATTATATGGATAATGTAGAACCTGTTTTTATTAAAATTTAAAAATTGTTCTCCGAACCTTAAAACCTCTTATCTAAACTTTTTTCATGCCACTTAACAGAAGAAAAAAATAACAAAACAGTAAAAATAAAAAGGATGACTAAATTAAAATAAGGGCTAAATTGACTTTCCCCTTGAATTGAATACCTAACTAAATCAGTATAATAACTCAATGGAGAAAAAAATGATAAAATTTTAAACTGACCCATTTCGCTAATAGGAACAAATACTCCGCTTATAAAAATAAGGGGAAATTTAATTAAGGTAGCAATAAGCATAATATCAGAAGGTTTATCAGCGGGGGGAGCTGAAATTAAGGTGCCCAAAGCACAAAAACAAAAAGCAGCTATTATGGTGCCGAGAATTAAGGGGAAACTTATTACTTCTCCCCCCAGTAAAATAACACTAGCTAAAAGAATAAAAAAGGTAATAAAAAGACCAAATAGAACTGAAGCTACAATGTCTCCTAAGATAATAGCCCAAAGAGAAATAGGAGAAGACACCAGCCTCTCAAAGGTTTTCATTCTTGTCTCCCAAGGCGCTATTACTGGAGTTATAGCAGAAACTGCGAAAAAAAGAGCCATTCCTAACAAACTGGGCATGAGAAAACTCAAAGATATATCTCTTTTAAAAGAAAAAGAAATAAACAAAAAAGCGGGTATAAGCAAGCCCTGGATTATTACAGGCCCTCTAAAGTAATAAATGGACAAATCTTTCTTAGTAATGGCAAATGATCTTTTAAGCTGTTCAGAAATATTCATTTTCCTTATTTTGGGTTAGTTTCACAAATACATCTTCAAGGCTAGGCCCTAAGGTTTTTAAAGAGATTATTTCATTATCAGAATCCTGAGAATATTTAACCAATAAGGCAATAACATTTTCTATTTTCTTGCCATATAATTTAAATTTGTCTCCTACTTTTTTAACCCCAATAACTCCTTCAAGTTTAAGATTTTCTTCGCTTGCTGGGTTCTTAAAGGCGACTTCAATTGAGGATGTGCTTTGGATAGTGTGTTTTAGTTTTTCAGGACGATCAATAGCCACGATTTTGCCATAATTCATAATTGCCACCCTATTACAAAGCAAATTGGCTTCCTCGATATTGTGGGTAGTCAAAAAAATGGTAATTCCTTTTTGATTAAATTTTCTAATAAGACCCCTAATTAGCCTCACGCTTTCTACGTCCAAGCCCGCAGTAGGTTCGTCCAGAAACAAAATTTCAGAATCATTCATTAAGGCCATGGCTAAGATTATTCTTTGTTTCATCCCTTTTGAAAAAGTTTTTACTTTCTGATTCCTCTTTCCGTATAATTGGAACAATTTTAATAAATTTTCTGCTTTTTTAATTCTTTTTTCTTTCTCTACTCCGTATAGCTCTCCCATGAATAAAAGATTTTTAAGAGTAGAAAGGTCTATGTAGGCATTTGCCATTTCAGGGACGATTCCCATAATTTGTTTTGCTTCTATCGGAGCTTTCTGAATGTTATATTTCCCTATGTAAGTCTCGCCCTCTGTTGGTTTTAACACTCCAGTAAGCATTCTGATGGTGGTAGTTTTCCCTGCTCCGTTAGGACCTAACAAACCGAAAATTTCTCCTTGTTTAACCTTAAAAAAAATATTATCAACTGCTTTTAACCCATTAAAATCT
>CAZIIL010000047.1:3922-4124 GCA_964539465.1 uncultured Candidatus Saccharibacteria bacterium | reverse complement strand
TATCCCATAAAAACCTATCAAAAGTTCGAGACCGAAGCAGAAAGAAAAGAAGAGAAGAGGGTTGATCCTATGGCTCGTTTATTAGAGGGCTTGTCTGTGCTAAAAGAAGGAGAGCAGATTTGGCTGCAGATTATACCCGGCGCGCCTGCTGGTTCTAAGCAAAATTGGGAAAAGGAGGGGGAAGAAATCAGAGATAAACTTG
>CAZIIL010000047.1:0-3912 GCA_964539465.1 uncultured Candidatus Saccharibacteria bacterium | reverse complement strand
AGCCGCCTCCCAAACCAATGCTTTTAGAAGCCGCAGAGATTATGTTTACCGGTGCTAAAGAAAGGGAGGCGCAGAAAGAAGAGAGATTATTGCCGCCCGAGATGCTGCTTACTCCGGGCGAGAAAGAAGCGGTTAAAGAGGTAGAAAGAAAGATGTCTAAGTCCGGCTTTGGAACAACAATAAGAATAATATATCTAGGGAAGAAAGAGGTCTTTTTTAAACCTCATATAGGCCTTCCTATCAGTTTCTTGCTAACATTCAATACAGGGAATCTGAATCGCTTCGGGACATTTAATCCGACATCAACAAAGGTGAAATCAGTATGGCTTTGGTTTTTGGATAAGAGAAGGGCATTCTTGAGACAAAGAAGGGCTTTTAGAAATTACAAGACGAGGGTAAATCCTATGTTTCCTAAGAATGGGGGTATCTCAATCCTGAATAGCGAAGAATTGGCTACTATTTTTCATTTTCCGAGCAGGGCCATGGCTTCGGCCCCATTAGTGCCGCGGATTGAGTCAAGAAAGGGTGAAGCTCCGCCAGGATTACCCATAGACTAAAATAATACTAGTAAGTAGAGTGTGGAGTGTGGAATGTGGAAGGCCAAGCGTCGAGTGTTGACTTTCTATCTTTTATCCTCATCTCTCGACCCTCTATTCTCAATTCCACACACTCTACTTGCCAAATTATAACAACATAACAGCATAACAATGCCCAACGACATAAATTTTTTCGCCAAAACTACTTTCCGGAATCAGGACAAAAAGTTTGGCATCAAACTGGATGACAGGAGAAAACACCTCTATACTATCGGGAAAACAGGAATGGGCAAGACAGTGATGATGGAGAATATGGCTATCCAGGACATTCAGGCAGGACATGGAGTTTGTTTTATTGACCCGCATGGCGAGGCATCTATCCGGATGTTAGATTTTGTGCCATCTCATCGGGTTAACGATGTTATTTATTTTAACCCAGGTGACATTGATTATCCTATTGCTTTTAATGTTATGGAGAAGGTTGACCTTGAGCATCGTCATCTGGTTGCCTCTGGTCTTTTAGCGGTATTCAAAAAGATTTGGCCCGATGTTTGGTCTGCAAGAATGGAATATATCTTGTACAATACTATGCTAGCTCTTCTTGAGTATCCTGGCTCTACCCTCTTGGGTATTAATCGGATGTTGGGTGATGTTGAGTATCGGAAAAAAGTAGTGGAAAAGATAACAGACCCAGTAATAAAAGCGTTTTGGCTAAAAGAGTTTGCCCGCTATACCCAAAGATACGAGGTAGAGGCAACGGCGGCTATTCAAAACAAGATAGGGCAATTTATTTCATCTCCTCTTGTCCGAAACATTGTTGGCCAAGTTAAGACCACGATAAATATGAGAGAGGTAATGGATGACCAAAAAATACTGATTGTTAATCTTTCTAAGGGCAAAATTGGCGAAGATGTTTCCTTGCTATTGGGTGGTCTTTTAATTACAAAGATACAATTGGCGGCTATGTCCCGGACGGATCTGCCCGAACAAAAAAGAAAAGATTTCTTTCTTTATGTTGATGAGTTTCAGCATTTTGCTACCAGGTCTTTTACTAGCATTCTATCCGAAGCCCGCAAATACCGGCTCTGTCTTATTATGGGCCACCAATATATTGCTCAGATGGAAGAAGAGGTTAGGGATGCTGTTTTTGGCAATGTCGGGACAATCATCTCTTTCAGAATAGGCGCAGAGGATGCCGAGTATTTAGAAAAAGAGTTTACTCCCGAATTCTTTGCCGAAGATTTTGTTAATCTGCCCAAATATAATATATATCTGAAATTGATGATTGATGGGATTGCTGGCCGCCCCTTTTCCGCGCAGACTCTGGCGCCCTTTTCGTTGCCGGAAAAGAATTATAAGAACAAGATTATTAACGTTTCTAGAGAGAGATATGGAACAGAAAGAAAGATTGTCGAAGAAAAAATAAGTAAATGGTTGGGCTTTTTAGAAAATATTAAAGAGGTTTCAATTTCAGGAGTTCTCTACGATGCCAAATGTTCGCTCTGCGGCAAGGATACCAAGGTTGTATTTGAGCCAGAGCCGGGCAGGCCAATCTATTGCAAATCCTGCCTGAAAAGGGTTCAAAGGGGTGAGGTGCCGAAGGTTTCGACAGAGGGGAAGAGAGAGGACAGGACTATTTCTTTGAAGGAAGCAACAAAAGGAAAGCCCTTATCTTTTTCTCCGCATAAAAAGGGGGAAAACAAAGAGCAGGCCTCAAAAAAGAAAGAGGATAGGAACGTAGATGTCCGCGGAGTGAGAAGGGCTTTGGCAAAGGCATTACAGAAGAAAAAAGAAAAATCTGTTGAGAATTAGTCCTGGTTATAAGCAGAGCAATAGATATGTCCCATCAAGGATTAAAATTGGTCAGCGATTTTGATGTCAGGAGCAAAAGGGTTTTATTGAGATGTGATTTCAATATTCCATTAGACAAGGAGGGTAATATCTTAGATCCCTTCCGTCTTGGGAAAGCTATTCCGACCATTAAGTTCCTCTTAAAGAATGGAGCTAAATTGATTCTACTCTCTCATTTAGGGAGGCCCGCTGGGAGATTTAGAAAAGAGCTCTCTCTTTCTTTGATTCAGGAAGAATTGCTTGACTATTTGGATTGCTCAATTACCAAAACAGATGATTGTCTTGGGGAAGAGGTTGAAGCGCGAGTAGGACGAATGCAGGATGGAGAAATCCTTATTTTAGAGAATCTGCGTTTCCACAAAGAGGAGGAAGAAAATAATCTAGATTTTGCGCAAGCGCTAGCGGGGTTAGGAGATATTTTTATTAATGATGCTTTTAGCGTTTCTCATCGGGAACATGCTTCAATAATTGGTATCCCTAGGTTTCTGCCTTCCGGGATAGGATTTTTGTTCCAGGAAGAGTTAAAAATGCTTTCTGCGGCATTAGATAATCCTGTCCGTCCTTTAGTGGGCATTGTTGGCGGGGCCAAACTTGGTTCAAAGATTAAGCCCATTCAGGGCCTCTTAAAAAATGTTGACTCATTGCTTGTAGGAGGAAAGATAGCGGATGTTGTGTTTGGGGCAGAGAGAATATCAAGGGTATCAGCCCCAATCGAGTCAAAACTCAAGAAAATCATTAAAAGTGTTGATTGGTTTCATCCAAATCTCAAAATGCCCATTGACGTGGTGATTCGTTCTGGCGATGGAGAGGATAGAATAAAGACATGCAAGCCGACAGAGGTTGGACCCGGGGATTCTATTTTTGATATTGGACCAGAAACAACGAAGGCCTTTTCCGACATAATTAAAAATGCCGGGACAATTTTTTGGTCGGGACCATTAGGAAAGACAGATGAAAAAGTATTCAGCCAGGGATCTCTTTTGGTTGCCCGAGCCATAAAAGGATCGAACGCTTTTTCAATGGTTGGGGGAGGTGACACCGTTTTCTTTTTAAGGGAGAAAGGTCTGGATAAATACTTTAATCATATTTCTACAGGTGGAGGTGCAATGTTAGAATATTTAAGCACGGGTACATTGCCTGCTCTTGAAGCCCTTGTCCATCTTTATTAAAATTCCAACGAGTCCTGTTCTCGTTGGATGTTACCTGCCGAGCAGGTAAATAGCAGGGTGGGTCCGCCTTGCTGGCGAGGCAAGCAGGTTTTTCACAGTAGGGGTTTGAATATCTTTTGAATATGTTAAATGTTTTCGGGCTAAAAGACGCAAAAAAAGCCATTAGCCGAATCTTGGAAGCGATTGAAAAAAAAGAGAAGATTATCCTATTTGGCGACAATGATCTTGATGGCGCTGTTTCAGTGACTATTCTAAAAGAAGCATTGGAGATGTTAGGTGGCATTGTCTCTTCTGTCTACTTTGCTGATAGAGAAAGATATGGTTATGGTTTGAGCTCTATCGCTTTAGATGTTTTC
>CAZIIL010000046.1:3532-4130 GCA_964539465.1 uncultured Candidatus Saccharibacteria bacterium | reverse complement strand
TTAACGGGGCACATCCCTTGATTCTCGTCTATGTTCTCTAATCTGCGTCAAAACCGTAATAACCAAGAAATAATAAGCATAGACAGCCGTTGTTTCGGCAAGCACTCCATTTTTCTGAATAAGCAAAAACGGACAGCATATCAAGCAAGCCAAAGCAATCCCGACTGCTATCCTGCTTTCCATTACAAACAAAATAGATATAAGGGCATAAGACAGAACAAAGAAATCAATTACTTCAATCCTTTGAAATAAGGCAAATATCAAAACAACAACAATTATTCCCATCTTACAATAATCCTTCTTACTCAAATTCTCTCTTGCTTCTTTGAAGATCTTTTTGGGGATTAGAATAAGAAATCGCCACGATTTTTTCGTCATATGTTTCGCAAACGCCGCAATCGTTTTTGCCAACGTCAAAAATCCCCAGATTATAAATCTAAAGGTGTTTCTAATTCTCTCTGTTAGTGGCATGGGTTTCTTGCTAAATATCGCGTCTTTCCACAAAATCGGCGCTCCGGATTTAGTCTCTTTATCTTGCGATAAAGAGACGATAGACGGTCTTACTTTACTACTAAGCAAGCTTAGAATTCCCAAAACA
>CAZIIL010000046.1:0-3522 GCA_964539465.1 uncultured Candidatus Saccharibacteria bacterium | reverse complement strand
AACAAGAACGCTTATATGAAAAACCGGCCAATTAAAAAACATTTTCCAACGGATAAACAATAAAGACAACACGAAACACACCAAATATATCACCGCAAAATATGGATATAATTCTGCAATACTGTCTAAAACAAGTCCTAATATACTTTTAATTCTTTTCTTGCTATTTTTTTTCATATAATTTCAGATTTTCTGTTTCTTTGATTAATTCTAAGTTAGCGCAATCATCAATCCAAGAATAATTCTTCCAATCAACCTCTTTCGCCAAAAGAATATGACTAATATTCAATTCGTTTTTTTCCAATATATTAATTTTCCCGTGAGAAAACAACCATTTTTCCACCTCTTTCCCCTCTCTGTCTACAGCATACCCATAAATTCCTCCAAATTCCATATTCTTTCCGCAAATCACCGGACAATCAAAAAACTTAGCAGATGGATTGCCAACAATATTCCCTACCCATCGGAAATGCATATACATATGCCAAGGCAGAAATAAAATCTTATTTCCCTCTTTCTCGTAACAATCTGTCTGTTGAACAATAATATCATTTACCTCATACCAATCAGAAGGATAATTGATTGGCTTAAGCTGCCCAGCGCAACCCCATACTAACAAAGGCGCTTGGAATATGATAACGAAGGATAATAGGATTGTCATTAATGTCCTATTTTGAATTACAATCTTCCGTTCAAATAATTTAACCAATCCAAGGATTAAAAAAACCTCATAAACGGCCACCATGACCGCTACCCATTTCTGTGTTTCCCTAAGCCCTTGATAAAAAGGCATATTATCGAATAGCCAAAGCGTAATTTCAGCACTCGTGGGCAAGGACACACCCAATGCCAAGATAAAAGCAATAACGAAAAGAGTTGCTAACCCGATAGTCAATCTCTTCTTTCTTTCTCCTTTTCTCAATCCGACCACAAAACCCAAAACAATAATAGGCAAAAGGAGATAAAAACTTCGACCCCAATTCCCCTCTACATCCTCCAACCTTTCATAACGATGCTGTTCTGCGCCCCAGAACCCGGACATCAATAGGACATTTTCTACTGCTTCTAATTTTGTCCTACCTGCTGTATGAAAGGCGACCAAATCCTGCCCCGTGATTCTTTTTTCTATGGTATGACTCACATTAGCTCGGCCTAAAAACACACCAAGGAGCCAATTAAAATTGATAATTAGGATTATCAAAACAGCAAGAGCAAGGTTTTTTAACATTAGAAAACTTTGCTCTTGCCATAATTTCCTTATTTTAATCAGAAATAAAATAAAAAAAATAAAATAGACCAGACCAACAAAAAAACCAAAATGCGGAGCAAATAAAATTGAAAGTCCTGCAAAAATAGCGCTTAAAAACAATTGTTTTTTCTCTAAGGGGAAAGGCGGAGAGAGATAAGAACAGAGTAAATAACCAAAAAATGCTAAGAACAAACCATATGCCAAAATAGTCCCGAATTGACCATACATCATCCGGTCATAAACAAAGGGGTTAAACAAGACAAAAGTAGAGCTTAGAAATAATATTATCTTGTCTTTGCTAAAATTTTCAGCAATTTTATGGCCGCCGAACAAAACCATTCCCAGAACACCTGTAATGAATATTTTTTGAAGCAAATCCATTGGCAATAAAGGGTTTAGCGCCTTTATTATCAAGCCAAGATAAACATGTCCTGACCACCAAGAAGGCAGAGGCATAGCCGGACCCCAAACATTATCAGTCAGAAATAAATACCCTGATTCTAAAAACCAGGGCAGGACAATTGCTAAAACTAAGAATGAATACGGCAAGCACTTTTTAATATTTCCTATTCTTTTCATTTTTTTGCCAACATTTTCGAGTCTCGTCATTTAGCTCCTGTCATTCTGATTGTCCTATTTTGTCATTCTGAGGAGCGATAGCGACGAAGAATCCCTGCCCCGTCATTCTGAGGACGAAGTCCGAAGAATCCCGTGGCTAACGGTTATGCTATGAGAGATTCTTCGCTTCGCTCAGAATGACAAAGGGAAGTGTGATTCTGAGGGTTTCTTTCCTTGTCATTCTGAGGGCGAAGCCCGAAGAATCCCGTGGCTATCGATTACATCGTGAGAGATTCTTCGCAAAGTTTATGTTGAGCTTGCCGAGAACTCGCCTCTACGAATTGAAGCGGGTCTCGTTACTTACATTGCTTACATCCAAGAGATGTTATATAAATCCGTTATCTTCTAGAAAGCCAATTACTTTCTGGACGCATTCTTCCACTGCCATCTCGCCTGTTTTTAGCTCAATATCTGGACTTTCCGGCTCTTCATATGGATGAGAAATGCCTGTAAAATTTTCAATCTCCCCATTTCTGGCTTTTTGATATAGACCCTTGGTATCGCGCTCCTCGCAAATCTCTAGGGGACAATTGCAAAAAACCTCAATAAAGTTCTTTACTTCGTCTTTCACCCCTTGGCGCTGCGCCCGATAAGGAGAAATAAAGGAGGCAATAACTCCAACATCATTCTGGCTAAGCAGTTTTGAAACAAAACTAATTCTCCTGATGTTTTCATCTCTACCTTCTTTTGTGAAGCCAAGGCCCTTGCTTAAATGCTGGCGCACGATATCGCCGTCTAAACGCTCTACTTTAATGCCTTTTTCTTTGAGTATCGTGGCAACGCTATCTCCTGTGGTGGTTTTGCCTGACTGGGAAAGGCCTGTTAGCCAGAGAACAAAACCTTTTTGATTTTTGTTGTTTGATTGGTTGTACATAGTATCAACTAAACAATTATTACTGTTAATTAATAAATCATAAACCTTTGGACGGATAATATAAAGAGGGGGCTGTTCTTTGTTCTTTATGTTTTCTCTTAATTTACTGCCACTGAAATTAGCCCTATTTTGCTCAGGGCATTCATCAATAAAGCAATGCTCTTGCTTGGATTTGTTGTAAACAACTAAGGGGTATTTTAAAATCTCAACCCCGATTTCTCCTTTCTCGAATTTATCAAATATCTCTTGAGCGGCGAATGGCTCGTAATAATTCCCTACTCCTGCATGGTCTCTGCCAACAATAAAATGGCTGCAGCCAAAGTTTTTCCTTATCAAGGCATGAAAAATTGCTTCTCTTGGGCCTGCGTATCTCATTTTCAAGGGCAAAATCCCCAAAACTACTTTATCCCTGGAATAATAATTGTCGAGCAGAATTTCATAACTTGCTAAAATATACTCATCCTTAAAATCCCCTACTTTTTTCTTCCCAATAACGGGTTGGACAAAAAGCCCATCCACTTGCTCAAGCGCTTGTTTTTGCAAGAATTCATGGCCGCGATGAGGAACATTTCTTGTTTGAAAGGCAACAATTTTTTCCCAAGCTTTTTCTTGAAACATTTTTCTTGTTTGTCCCGGAGAAAAATTATAATCAGGAAACGGCTCGTTTGAATTATCTATTAACCCGATTTCTCCGCCAATCAAATAATCTTTCATTTGATAAACTCCATTCACGCCTGGATGCTCTTTATCTAATGTGCCAAAAACATTCTGAACAAAAAAG
>CAZIIL010000045.1:3048-4136 GCA_964539465.1 uncultured Candidatus Saccharibacteria bacterium | reverse complement strand
ATGCCGACGTTGCCGGAGCTGTCTATTGTCATTCTCTCGTTCCCAGCGCCAGCTGTTGTAAACTGCAGCCAGTCCTGCTCATGGTCGTATTCTATAATCCCCCTGCTTCTTGTGTTGTCGCTGAATAAAAGCCCTTGTCTGCGGTTAATACCAGAATCCGCGGCAACAAGGTTTATCCAGTTATTATTCGCACCTTCTCTTTCTAAAATTAAAGTGTCATCTACAAGAACTGTTGGGTTAATTACATTTCCAGTAGTAGTTCCATTAAGAATATGAAGGGTTTTGTTTGGCGCAGTTAATCCTACTCCTGGAGCAGTTGTCCCAATGCCCACGCTGCCATCATTGTCAACCCATACAGCATTGGCAGGGTCGCCATCTGCCGAGTCCAAAGAATTGCCGCCGGCAGGCCAAGAGGTTCTTGTAACCCCGCCCAGAGTTATACCTGTGCCAGCCACATCTAATGACGATATAGGGTCTGTAGTGCCTATGCCCACGCGCTCATTATCTGTGTCAATATTTAAAATAGGAGTCCCGCCAGCGTCTAAAACTTGCAATCCCATTACGGCGTCTACAGTGTTTTGAATAATAAGCTGGTCGCCAGCTGGCTTGAAATAAAGGTCAGCGGCGTCTGTAGTTGCTAATGTCAGGTCAGTTGCGTCTGAAGATAGAGTTAAATAATTAGTAGCATCATCGTCGGCTTGAAAATTAATATCGCCAGAATCCCGAATATAGTCATTATTAAGGGTTAATGTGTTTCCAACAATAAACGAATCATCAGTATAAACACTGCCTTCAACACCTATTGTTCCGGCTACAAAAAGATCATCTCCGCCCAAGGAAAAACCTGTGTTTTCAAGGGTTTCCGTATCTGAAGTAGAAGCGCCTATTACTGCGTCGTTATAAACAGTTAGTTCCTGGCTTGGCACCGTAGTCCCAATCCCCACACGACCAGCATAAGCGCCTCCTGTATGCCCTATGAATAGGGTATTGGTTTCAACTGTAAGCGCAGAAGATATATCCCAATTACCCCCAGTAGGCATTCGAGCAATATTCAAGTTGCCTGATGTGAGGTCCCCAGCGCTCTTAGT
>CAZIIL010000045.1:0-2948 GCA_964539465.1 uncultured Candidatus Saccharibacteria bacterium | reverse complement strand
CAGCGTCAAGGTCTAAGTAATTCTCTGCTGTAAGGTCTGCGTAAGCAGAGTATCTATCTGTTGACAGGGTGCCTGATGTGAGGTCCCCAGCGCTCTTAGTGGCCAGGTCAGCCAAAGAAGAGCCTGCCTTGTTCACCTTAGCCCATCCAACCTGGTCATTAGCCAGAGTAAGGGTTGCGGCAGAGACATCAAGAGTGGTGCCTGCATTTAATGTCAGCGTACCTGTATCAAAAGACGTATTCCCATTAAGAGTAATCTCATTAGCAGCGCCATCATCTACTTTAAAGATATCGGCATCATCACTGCCGCGAACAGAAAAATATGAATCACCACCATCAAGGTCAATCAAGAAGTTAGCGTCAGTGGCTGTATCAGCCATCTGAAAGGTGATATTCCTTGCGTCAGTAGTGGTAATATCATTGCCTACGCCATACGCCTCTTGCAAACCGCCGCCTACAGCTGTCCATGCGCCATTTTTATCATAATAGAGAAGGTCGTCTCCTGTATTGTAATAGAGAGAGCCATCGCCAATAGTAGCTGGGTTGACTGCAAAATTTCCTAATCTTATCTGGCCGTTTACTATTGATATGTCTCCGTCTAAGACAAGATTGCCATTAGAATCTATATAATTGGTAGTGGTGTGGAACTGAACTGCTCCAGTGCCATTGGGGTTAATAAGGATAGCGGTATTGGCATCGCTATTAGCAAGCTCATTGGTGCCTGCCCCCATCTTTATGACTCCGCTTCCTGCTGTCAGGGTAAGGTCTTGAGCAGCCCCAGACGTAATGTTGTCAACCAACAGGCCTCCTCCTAATGCTAATGCATTATTCATTGTTACTGGAGCATTGAAAACAGATGTTGCGTTAACAGTAAGGTTATCAGACGCAGAAGAGCCAATAGAAGCAGAGTGGCCAACACCCAAGTGCGCTGTTGAAATCGAACCAGACACGCCTAATGACGCAAATGTTCCCTGCCCGCTAACCTGAATGCCCTGCTGGGGAATATAGATAGGAGCATTGGGGGTAAGAACCTGAGGAGGCCTGGATTGGAGTTTCTTGGTTATCTCTCTTAGCTCATCAATATCTCCTTTCCACGCAGATATGGTTTCTTTAATAGATGCCAATTCTTCCTCATCAACCTCTGTAATCTTGGTTATTCTTTCAATCTCCTTAACCGGTTCTATCTTAGTAACCTTAGACACTTCTACTTCTTTGGTAATTATCTTTTCTCTGATAGGTTCTTCTTTGATGGCTTGGAGTTCTGCTTGTATCTCATCAATCTTCTGCTGGAGTTCCTCAGAACGATAGACAATTATTTCTTTTTGTTTAAACGGCTTGGTGATGAATTCTTTGATACTTACTATTCTCTGGCGAGCAGTAGAGGTTCGTTCGGCGGACAGGGCAACAATATCCTTCCCGATATTCCTTAGCTCGTTAACGTAGTCAGTCCAGTCATTCTTCAGTTTTTGGCTGTATATATATAATGTATAGGAGGAATACTGCTTGGGTAGAGAGAGCTTAGGAAATGTGAACTTAGGGATAGGGAATTTGGGCAATGAAATCTTAGGGAATGCGAATTTGGGAGCGGAGAACTTCGGAGTTCGCTTGCTAATAGATTCCTTGGTTTTAATAAGCAATCTGGCTATGCCTTGTGTGTCGAGTTTCCATCCTCCTATGTCTGGAGTTCTAAACAGCAAAGCAATCCTTGCGCCAAATCCCTGCAGTCCTCTGATGTATTCCTGCCAGTCATCTGTTAAATTCTGCCTCTTTTGGAAAGCAAAGGAAAAGAGATTATCCAAGGTCTTTTTAGTTCCAGTCTCTGTTGTCTCTCTCGCCCAAAAAGCTAAATTCTTAAGAGATTGATTTGCTCTTTTCTCCGTTCTTCTCAAGGCATAGATATATTCCTGCCAGTCATTATTTAGATTTCTAAACAGAACAATATGTTTCCTATCCTGTTCTTCCTCTTTGGCTTCTGATGATTGGTAAACATATTTTCTCCCGAAGACATATTTTCTCCCGAACAGATTCCCGATCTTTTGAGCATAGTTCCCTTGCAACGCTTTCATATTTTCAAAGGAATTGCTAACTAATCTGTCCAAGCCCAATGTATAGTCCTGCCAATCATCTCTTAAAACATAGCTTCCTTTTCTCAATCCAGTCCTGAGAGCCAATAATCTGTTGCCAATACCGCCACTTATCCATCCCCCAAATTCTTTAAGGGTTTCAATACCATAAGAAGTATAATACGAAATATTGCCGCCTTCCTTCTGCCCCGCAGATACCTGAGCAATCTGCTGGCGGCCAGATTCTATCTCATAGACAGAATCAAAAACGCCGCTAAATCGTTGGCTTAGATCTTTAGTCCCCGAGGCATATCTGCCTGCTCTTTTTCCCAAGCCATCAACAAGTTGACGGCTTGACTCAAAAGCCCTGTGATAGACAGATGCAATAATCGGCTTAATGTTCTCTCTATAGAATGGCAAGACAGAACCCTTGCCAAAAACCACTCCAGTAAAAACAAGAAGCGCCACCAATACTGCTGGAGCTAATCGGGAAAGAGAGGAAGGAATATTTATCTGTGAAGGTTTTAATCCTGGCAAGGAGAAGGGTCGCTCAGTCGTTTCCTCTAACCCCTCTGGCTTAGCAATTATTACCCTTAGGGGTTTTTCTTTTTTCCGTCTTTCCTGCCAGTATCCTTCCATCTCCTTTGCATACTCCTTAACCCATCCCTCTTTTGTAACCCACCTGCGGCCAAACTTTAATGCTTTGAGTTTGCCTTTCCGCGCCCGCAATTTTAAATAATCAGCCGAGTAAGGACAGTACTGTTCTGCTTCTTTTAGAGATATATATTGTGGGTCTTGTTTTGCCATGATGCTTAATGCTTATGAGTGCTTGACAGAGCAGAAAAAAATGAGTATATCTAAACATAGAAGACCCAACTAAAAAATC
>CAZIIL010000044.1:0-4312 GCA_964539465.1 uncultured Candidatus Saccharibacteria bacterium | reverse complement strand
AACCAAGTAGTTTTTTGAATTTCAGGCGATAGTTGCATACTACGCAAGGATTTGGAGTCCTCCCATCTTTTAGTTCTTTAATAAAATAATTAACAACTTGTTTATTAAAATCATTTCGGACATCAAGGACAAAGTGTTCTGCGCCTATTGCTCTGCAGATTTTTTTTGCTGTGAGTTCTGCGCTTTTTCTCTTGTCCTTTCCCCATTCAGGCGTTATCAAGGTCAGGCCTATTGGTTCCCAGCCCTGTTTTTTAAGAAGCAATAATGCTACAGCTGAGTCAACTCCGCCAGACATCCCAACAACAATTTTTTTATTATTCTTTATCATTCCCTAGTCCCCGGAGATCGGATCTCCGGGGATTTAGTATTGTTCTTGACTTTTATATGGCATTTTGTTATAATCTAGGTAGAAAGAGAAAAGAATCAGAAATGGTTTGTTTCTCTTCTCGGATGGTTTCGCGTTTATGGCGAAGCTATCCGAAAACTCCATGAAGGGAGGTGATAAACATGGAGCGCAAACTGCTTCTAGCGTATGTTGTCTGGCGCCTGAAGAAAAGTAGTTCTGAGGCCATTAAGGCCAACGAGAAACTTTTGAAAGTGCTTGGCATCAACGCCAAAGAAGCTGAATTGCTTGTCCTTGATCTTCTGATCGAGGCCTGTGAGCTTCTAAAGTCACAGGTTGAGTAATTCGCAGGGGAGGGGGCCGAAAGGACCTTGAACCTGCATTGCGAACAGTTTTTCGCGCCTCCCTCCCCACCACTTTTTTCTTAGCTCTTTTTAAGTTTTCGCGCTCAGCGAAAACAAAACGATTTTTAGGGGGAAGGCAACACCTTCCTCTTTTCTATTTGTAAGCATTTGCGTTATTTCCTAATCTGTGGAAGTCGGACTTCCATAGATTTATGCCCGCAGGACTATTTAGCAGTGTACCCGCCGTCAACAGTTAGGACATGTCCTACTACAAAGTCGGACTCATCAGATGCTAAATAAACTGCAGCCATAGCAATGTCTTTTGGCTCTCCAAATCGTGGATAAGGAGTAGATGCGGCAAAAGATTCTTTTGTGGCTGGGTCTTCTAACATTGCCTTTGTCATTTGCGTCTTTATAACCCCTGGCGCAATGCAATTAATGTTAATGCTCAGCGGCGCGTAATCAATAGCCATTGACCTGCTTAAAGCAATGATACCGCCTTTGGTTGCGCAATAGGCGCCTAACTCGTTAAATCCTACAAATCCTGCTACTGAAGCGGTATTAATAATCTTGCCCTTTCCTTGCTTGATCATTTCTGGCAAGACCCTTTTGCTTGCCAAAAATACGCTTTTAAGATTAATAGAAAGTATTTTATCCCAATCTTTTTCGTCCATCTTATCCAAGGGACCTGACATTAAGATTCCAGCGTTATTAACTAAGATATCTATTTTGCCAAATGAGTCAAGGCATACCTGCGCCATATTATTAATGTTTTCTGGCCTACTGACATCGGTTTTCACAAAAACCGCTTCATTGGTTTCTTTTTCCTGCTTGATTAACTCGACTGTTTCCTTGCCGCCTTGTTCATTAATATCAGCAACAACAACCTTAGCTCCTTCTCTGGAAAAAGCTAAGGCAATTCCTCTGCCGATACCAGCGCCAGCGCCAGTGATAATAGCAACTTTGTTTTCTAAACGATTCATATTTTTTAGTATTTAATATTTAATATTTAGTATTTTTTTGACCTTTATTCTTTTAAAGAATTTAAATCTTTTAAAAGCTTTTGCAGATTTAATTTATACATCTCTGTAATTTCACCAATACTCAGTTTTTCTGCCTCTATGGCTGCCATGGGGCAAAATAAACAAGGCACTTTGTATTTAGCTAGGATTTCCCTTGCTTCAGGAATTATCAAGATTTCTGCCAGACTTGTATTTTTATTGATTTCCTTTTTCATAACTTAATACTTAATATTGTTAGTTAACCTTGCCTCTGATAATAAAATCAATAGCTTGTTTTTCCGTAAGACCCCTGGTCATCAGTGTTTCCAATGCAGATTGATTGATTTTCCCAACGGATGCTTCGTGGGTAACCCGCGCCTCGGGATGGCGGACATCAACAATGGGTATGGCTTTGGCAACAGAGCTGTCTCCAACAATAATCTCTTGGCAGTCAATATGTCCCCTGCTATCCTTTGCCAAAGCAATTGTTTCTCCTCGTCCCATAACAGTTCCACCATTGACTGCTGCTGCTCTTATCTTTATCAGCCCGCGCGCTCCTTGTCCTTTTAAGATTAGTCTATCATTAAGATAAAGATGATCCTTCTTGCCCTTTTCAATGACCTTGGTAATAACTTCGCATATTGACTGTCTTCCCAATATTGCTTCAAGATTAACATTAAGGTTTCCCACTGTTCCCTGGTTTAGGATAAAATCTGTTTTTAAGCGAGCCCCCCTGTTTAGGGTTATTTTAAAGTCAGCCAAGACAGTAGTCCCAAATAGTTCTCCATGATAATGTCTTTCCTCATATAGCAATTCAGCGTTACTCTTCAGTTTTATTACGGCATTCATCTTGTGGAGCACATTCTTTGCCATAGGGAATGAACAATGCGCGAATATCTTAGCATGAACGCCTTTCTCCAGCGTGATAGATGGTAAGATAATCTGCTGTCCTTTGCTCTTGGCAATTCCAAAACACAGAAAAATAGGCCTCTCAATGGTTTTTTTGATGATTAATCCGATTTTAATTCCCTGCGCTGTTTGTACTGCCTCTATCTTTAGATTCGCTGCGCTGCGGCTGGATATTATATTATCTAATTCAACAAAAAGGTATGGCGTTTTTTTGTCTAGCCAAAGCGCTTTATTGTATCCGCATTTTTTAGCTGAAATTATAAATTTTTTTGGTAGGATTGGCATATTTTTCTCCTATAAGCCCAATAGGATTTAAACTATCATCAATTTAGCGGAGCGAATTTTATTCAGATTCAAGGCGCTTAGGCGTAAAGTGTGCCTAAGAGGCACATAAGCGGCTAAGCAACGAAGAAGCTGGATAAAATTCACCCGCCCGCAGGGAAGCAAAAGAATTGGCCAATTTCTTCGTTGCTTCTCGTCAATGTACTATTCAGCACAATTTCCTCGTCGCGCCTCGAAATGGACATATTCTTTTGCTTCTAAGTTTGATGTTAGATTGAACCCTATTGGGCAAGGTTTGGCAGTATTGTCTCATCACTGGCCTAAACCTGCCGGTACTAACGATTTTGCCCTGATGTATAAAACTGGCGGAATCAGCAATAATACCTAATTCTTCCCGATGAGTGATAAGTAATACAGAGGCATTTGTTTGCTTTTTGATGTTATTTAATATTCCATATAACTCTCGATAGATAATGATGTCTAAGCCACTGTCTGGTTCGTCTAAGATGATTAATTTAGGCCTCATTGCCACAACAGATGCTAACTCTACCCTTTTTCTTTCTCCCCCGCTTAAGTCCCTATCCACTAATCTGTTTAGGAATGCAGGGCTTAATCCTACCAGGGCCAAGATTCTCTTGAGTCCTTCTTGTTTGATATCTTTATTCCCTGCTCTAATAAATTCTCTAATACTGATGCCTTCGAAATATGAGGGGTTTTGCCATGCTAATGTCATGCCTAATTGGGCTCGTTTATCTGTAGGCAAGTCGGTAATGTCTTTCCCTCTAAAAATAATCTTTCCTGAACTGATTCTAAATCTTGAAATACCCATAACAGCCATAGCTAAACTTGACTTTCCAGAACCATTGGCTCCAATAAGAGCATGTATCGCGCTTTCTGGAATTACAAAAGAAACATTCTTTAGAAGTTTCTTTTTGTTTCCCCTGGACTCGACGCAAATATTTTTTATTTCTAATACATTCATAAAACCTATAATCCCAATATATCAAAGTATAGGATTTTTGGGAATAAATAGGGATAAAAAAAGACCCTGCCGCTGTCCTAGAATTCTAAGAAAGAATCCAGGTGGGTGTCCGCAAACTGGACTATAGCGCCCAGTAAATATAGGACTCCCTAAATAGAAGTTTGTCCTTGAATCTAGATTTTGGCAGGGTCCCGCCAATCACCCATCGTTTTCAAGCGAGCGAGCAAGTGAAATGAATTTATTCATTATCATTTGCGAGCGAGCGCAGAAACGAAGGTTTCTTGCCGAAAGTGAGCTCCCTTGTAAATGAGATACTGGCGGCACCCTCCTCTTTTATAATAACTCTGTTACAAATCGATTGTCAAATGGCAAAGCCCGGCGCTTTATTGTTCAAAGCCGAGCTTTGAATAGTTAATATACAAAAAACACCCCGAGCACTTGTCTCAGGGTG
>CAZIIL010000043.1:0-4375 GCA_964539465.1 uncultured Candidatus Saccharibacteria bacterium | reverse complement strand
TAGAAGCTAAAGAATGATAAGATGGAACAAGACCTCTTGTATATCAACTAGATTCGGAATATAAATATACTAATTTTGTCGCTGGATAATGGCTTTAACGTTGTCCTCGATGCAAAGCTATGAAAAAACTATATAAAAGCAATAAAAATAAGGTGTTCTCTGGAGTAATTGGGGGAATCGGAGAATATTTTGATGTTGACCCAGTTATCCTAAGGGTTGCTTGGATTTTACTGGTTATTTTCACTGGACTTATGCCAGGACTTATTGCCTATATTCTTACTGGTTTAATCATTCCCAATAAGCCAAGATAATCTTTTTCTGTCAATTTCCAATTTCAAAAAAATGGGCGCCAGCCCATTTTTGTTTTTCATTGCCAAAACCCAATTGAAAGATTTTAGTGATTGAAGTTTAGTGATAGTTTGATGGAAGTCCAACTTCCATCAGAAAAAAATCGCCTCTTGGGCGGTTTTTTGGGTAGAATTAAATTACCTTTTCTATATTCCATCGTATTAAATTGAAGAACACTGATTTTAAGTAAAATGTTGGACAAAAAAGAAAATACGGAAAACTTTAGCCATCTTTATGATAAATATATAGAGAAGATTTCTGATTTCATCTATTACGAAACTCATCATAAAGAAACTGTAGAAAATTTAACCAGTGAAACCTTTATGAAGGCACTAACCAAAAAGTAATAATAACGCCTGAAGAAAGCTGGCAAGTAGCTATTTTCCCCCGGGAAGGGTGACGTTAAACTCTTCTAAAATGGCTTATTGAAGACTTTTTGTATTTAGAAAAAAATGAAAAATGGTATTAACTCTATTTTTTATAATTGACAAATAATAATAGTTAAATTATGATTGAACTATAATTAGTTAATTAATAAGTTATGAAAAAGGTAAAAATTTTTACAACGAGTATGTGCCCATGGTGTAAAAGAACAAAAGAATTTTTAAAAGAGAATAAAATTGAGTTTGAGGAAATTAATGTTGAAAAAGATCAAGAGATGGCAGCAAAAATGATTAATACTTCTGGAAGGACTGGAGTCCCTCAGCTTTGGATTGGAAACGAGATTATAATTGGTTTTGATAAAGCAAAAATTAAAGAAGTTCTTGACTTATGAAACCCAAAAACTTAGAGATTTTTTCTGAAAAAAGACTTTTAATTCTCCAGGCTCTTTTTGAGTGCAAGGACAATATATGCGGGTGTGATTTAGTAGATAGATTGAAAATGTCAAAGAATCTTGTTTCCCATCATTTAGAAAAACTTGAACAACTTGGTATTTTGGAAAGAGAAAGGTGTGGAAAAAGAAAAAAGATAAAAATAAAGAAAGAAAAGCTTGGTTTCATTAAAAAAGTTTTAAAATTAACTGATCTTTATACCGATAAATAACTTCTGTTTTTAGTAAAAAATCAATAGTAGTTTTAAGTACTTATAAACATTTAAAATTAAAAACATGAATCTATATGAAAACGCTAAAAAACAACTTCAAAAAGCAGCTTCTCAAATAAATTTGGATAAGGAAATTTTAAATTCTCTTCTTGAACCAAAAAGGTTTGTCGAGGTTAATTTCTTAATAAAAATGGATGATGGGACAAGAAGAACCTTTAAGGGCTTTAGAAGCCAACACAATAATGCTTTAGGTCCCTTTAAGGGGGGAATTAGATATTCTTCTTTTGTTACTGAAGTTGAGATGAAAGCTCTTTCTATGTTCATGACTTGGAAATGCAGTTTAATGAATATTCCTTTTGGAGGAAGCAAAGGTGGTGTGATTGTTGATATAAAAGAGATTTCCAAAGAAGAGAATAAGCGGTTGACCAAAGCATTTACAAGAGCGATAGCTGATATTATTGGTCCTCATAAGGATGTTCCAGCTCCTGACATGTATACTAATGGAGAAAATATGAACTGGATCAGAGAAGAATACGAGAAAACAATAGGCAAAAAAGCAGCGGGTGTTGTAACAGGAAAATTCGTCTCAAAAGGCGGATCAAAAGGGAGAATTGAAGCCACTGGGAAAGGAGGTTCAATTATTTTAAGAGAAATGGCAAAACAATATGGATTAATTCCGGCAGAAACAACAATTGCTATCCAGGGAATAGGAAATGTCGGGTCTAACTTTGCTCTTTTCGCAGAAGAGTTGGGGTTTAACGTCGTTGCGTTAAGTGATATTTCAAGCGCAGTTTTTCATCTTAATCTTGATGTGAAAAAGGCGTTGGAATATGTAGATAAAAATGGTTCTTTCAAAAATATGAAAGGAGAGATTGAGCGAGATAACCTGTTGTATTTAGATGTTGATGTTTTAGTTCCTGCAGCTGTTGAGAATACTATTACAGAAAAAAATGCAGATAAGATTAAAGCTCGCTATATTCTTGAGATGGCAAATGGACCAACAACACCCGCAGCCGAAGAAAAACTTAAAAACAAAATAATTATTCCTGATATTTTAGCAAACGGGGGCGGGGTCACTGTTTCTTATTTTGAATGGCTTCAAAACGAAAAAGAAGAGAGTTGGACAAAGGAAAAAGTATTTGATCGTTTAGAAGAAAAAATGAAGATTGCTTTTGAAAATGTTTTAAAGAAGCAAAAGGAACTTACGAGTAGCTTGAGAGATGCCGCTTATGTTGTTACTCTTGAAAGAATAACAAAAAAAATGTTGCAATAACACAGTAGTATTAATGATTCTTCTCTTTGACGAAGAGCTTATAAAAAATCGCTTCAAAAGCGATTTTTTGGTTAGGGAAAAACAAAAGAAATTATGGTCAAATTTAATCAAAACTACTTTTGATTCCGCTTGACATTTCGTTTTTGCCTGAATACAATAAAAACATATGGAGATAAATGAAGAAAAATTAAGGGAAATTCTAAAAGGGCAGCAACAAGAATATCAGCGGCATCTTGGCATTCTTACAGAAAGTTTTGAATCGCAAGTCAAAATAGTTGCCGAGTCTGTTTCTGGTATTCAGCAACAGTTGATTGCTATTCGCGAGATGGTAGCTATGAATACTAAAAATATAGAGGTTATCCGCGAGATGGTGGCTATGAATAGTAAAGATATTGAGATTATAAAAGCGGATATTCAGTTTATTAAACAATCCTTTAAACACAAAATAGATTTAGAAGAATTTGAAAACTTAGAAAAAAGAGTTTTGTTCTTAGAGAAAAAAGTAGGACAAGTATAGTGTTTGCTGACTTGAATTTGAGCTAATTGGAGTAATCGGGGATGTTGAAGTAATCAAGAAATCAGAGCTGATACCATTTTGCCTGGAAAGGAGGTCCCAAAATGATTCCTCATACAGCGTGGGGGCTCTGCAAGGAAACAAACCTTGCGGAAGTGGAGAGAAGAATAAAAGAGTTTGGGGGAGACAATTTCAGGAAGTCCCCTGTTGGCCTGGTTTTCCTTGTCAAATTTGACTACCCAAGGTCGCAGGGCAGCGTAGAAAGACTCAATGAGTTTGGGAGGAAGCTTATTGAGGATGGTCTGGTTTGGATCTAAGAGGCTGGAGCGAGAGTCCAGTCTTTTATTTTAAAAATAGTGTTAACTCTGAATTTTTACAGGAAATCGCCATTTGGCGATTTTTGTGTTAGGGTAAAAACAGGTAATTAAATCAGAACCGTGTCAGATTATCCAATTAAGTTTCTTAGCGAATTATGATTAAAGTTTTTCTTTTTGACGCTGATGGCGTAGTGACAGTTTCACCAGAAAAGTTCAGCGATAGATTTTCAAGAGAATTCAATGTTGATTACGAGGAAAAAATCCTTCCTTTTTTTGAAAATGATTTTGCTCCTTGTCTAATAGGTCAGGCCGATCTGAAAGAAATTATTAAACCTTATCTTGGAAAATGGGGTTGGCAGAAATCAGTTGAGGAACTTCTTAAATACTGGTTTGGAAGCGAGAACCATGTTGATGAGAGGGTAGTTGGCGCTATCAAGAAACTTAGAGCCATTGGCGTCAAGTGTTATCTGGTTACCAACCAAGAAAAATATCGCACCCAATATTTAAGAGAGCAGATGGGTTTTAGTGAGCTTTTTGACAGAGTTTTTTGTTCAGCTGAAATTGGTTTTAAAAAATCAGACCCCCGATTCTTTAAACATGTTATGGTTGAAATAGGTAATGTTGAAAAAGATGCAGTTCTGCTCTTGGATGACAAAGAAAAGAATGTTGAATCAGCTAAGGAGTTTGGCTTTCAAGCTAGAGTTTATCATGATTTTAGTGATTTAGAAGAAGAAATGAGTAAATTGGGCATAAACATTAAAAATGGTTCATGAAAAGGAGATAGAAGCTATAGCAATTAGGGACTGTTCTGAATTTTAGAATATAAAATCGCTTTTCAAGCGATTTTATATTAGAGTAAGAGAATTAGTAATTCGAGTT
>CAZIIL010000042.1:2840-4392 GCA_964539465.1 uncultured Candidatus Saccharibacteria bacterium | reverse complement strand
GACACCTTGATTTAGGACGGACAATTTAGTAGTATTGTTTTGAATTAGTTAAAACTTATTAAGCAGAAATATAAAATATGAAACAAAAAATAATCAAGATCATTATTCTTCTTTTTGTCTCCATAATTATTGTTGCCGGCGCCTATAAGCGCTTCTTTGTAAAGAAAACGCCGTCCTATGTCCTAACTACTGTAGAGCGAAAGGATATCAGGCAAGAAGTTTCAACCACAGGCCAGGTCAAGAAGGGAGAAATAATAGAACTTTCTTTTGAAAACACAGGGAAGATAAACGGAATATATGTTGATGTAGGCGATAATGTGAGGAAAGGGGATTTATTGTCATCACTTCAAACAAGTCAATTAGCAATCCAGTTAGCAGAAGCAGGGGCCGCATTAGACATAGCGCAAGCCAATTTAGATACTTTGATGGCTGGCTCCACAGAAGAAGAAATCAGAATAGCCCGGACAGAGGTTCGGGGCTCTGAGATTTCTCTTGCTGCTGCTAAAAAGAAGTTGAACGATGTTTACACAGATAATCTTAATGTTTTGGATAGTTGCTATTTTGAAGCAAATGACGCCCTAAATACCATAAATCAGGTATACCGCGAAAGCTTTAATTCTGCTTCCTTGATAAAGGAAAACAAGGATAGGATTCAGAAAGTGGTAGATGAGCTCAGTGATGCTTATAACATAACCGAGAACAATAGAAGCCAGGGAAACATTGATAATGCATTGTCTGCGGCAGATGATTCTTTGAATACGATTAGCAAGGAATTCAGCGATATGAGAATTCTGTTTGATGAGCCAGCGCATTACTACCTGCTTTCTAGTACATATAAAGGATACCTAGATGCGCAGATAGTCAGCTTGAATACAGAAATAACCTCTTTGGTCAACGCGCAGCAAGCCATTTCTTCGGCGCGTTTAGATATCTCTACTGCTGAAAATCAACTTCAATTGAAACAAGATAAACTCTCTTTGGCATTGTCAGGTCCAAGCGAAGAAAACATTGAACTTTATGAGGCAAAGGTAAGACAGGCAGAAGCAGGTGTCCGTCTATTAGAAAATCAAATGGGAAAATCAAATCTTTTTAGTCCCGTCAATGGCCAGATTATAAGCATTGAAAAAGAGGTTGGCGAAACAGTTGCAAGTACACAAAGCATGATGATTTCTTTGTTTCCAGAAAATCCGTTTGAAATTGTATTAGATGTCCCGGAAACAGACATTAGCAAGATTGAAGTAGGCGACGATTGCGGCATCACCCTGGATGCATTCCCAGAACAAGAGTTCCTTGGGCAGGTAATCAAGATAGGCCCAGCGGAAACCATAATTCAGGGAGTTGTCTATTACAAAGTGACAATAAGCATCGATGTATCTGTCAAGAAGGTTAAATCCGGGATGACAGCCAATGTTGATATCGTCACTGAAATTAGAAAAGATGCGCTTGTTATTCCTCAAAGAACTATCTTTAATAAAAATGGTGATAAATTCGTCAATATATTAGACGGAGAAGATATAAAAGAGATCAAGATAGACACGGGCATCCGCGGGGT
>CAZIIL010000042.1:0-2830 GCA_964539465.1 uncultured Candidatus Saccharibacteria bacterium | reverse complement strand
GAGGCCAACCTGAAAGAGTTGATTTTGGTCTATGAGGGTGTACATCGATGGAAAAGCATATCTGAACAGCAATCTAAAGACAGATTAAATGATATAATAAAGGAAATAGATGAAATAATCGAACTAATTAATAAAGAAATAAAAGAGATAAAGATAGACACGGGTATCCGCAGCGTTGACGGCAACATTGAGATATTGTCAGGGCTAAAACAAGGAGATAGCATTGTTAGTTTTACGAATAGAGAAAATCAGTAGTTCTTATGATAAGCGTTAAGAATTTAGAGAAGATATACAAAAATGACAGCATTGAAACCCCTGCTCTCCAGGGACTTTCTTTTGAAATTAAATCAGGTGAATTCGTAGCCATTATGGGTCCTTCTGGTTCTGGCAAGTCAACCTTAATGCATATTATGGGTTTTTTAGACAGGCCCACAAATGGCTCATATCAATTTGAAGACAAGAGTATTGATGAATTAAGCGATGATGAGTTAGCCAGAATAAGGAATAAACGAATGGGGTTTGTTTTTCAAACCTTTAATCTCTTGTCGCGAACTACGGTCTCTAACAATGTCGGATTGCCCCTAATCTATACCCCGCTTAAAAAAGAGGTAAAGAGAAAAATGGTTCAGGACGCTATTGACGCTGTTGGACTTTCCCACCGCGCTAATTTTTATCCCAACCAGATTTCCGGCGGAGAACAGCAGAGAGTAGCCATTGCCAGAGCGCTTGTGAATAAGCCCAGTGTTATCTTTGCTGATGAGCCAACAGGCAATCTTGATTCAAAATCGGGCAATGTAATTATGCTCCTGCTTCAAGAACTCAATAAAAGAGGTCATACAATTATTTTGGTAACGCATGAGAAATATACTTCAGAACACGCTAAACGGATTATCAATCTCAAAGATGGCAAGATTATCAGCGATGAAGATGTAAGGCATAGAAGATATGCGAATAACCAAAAAGAATTGTTAAAATAAACCAAGCATATTTATGAATATATTCAATGCCTTATTAGTAGCTCTTGATGGGCTAAAGACCAATAAAGTGCGTTCTGCTTTGACTATTTTAGGCGTAGTGATTGGTGTTGCTGCTATTATTGGAGTAATGTCAATAGGCCAGGGTGCTCAATCTTTGATACTTTCTCAAATATCGTCTTTGGGTTCGGGTAATCTCTTTATTGAACCTGGCGCCTGGTCAGAAAGAATGGAAAGAGGCACTATGATGCAGTCAATGTTAGAAGAAGCAGAAATTAAAACACTAAAATACAATGATGCCCTGGCAATAGAAAAATTATCTCTTATTAAAAAAACCCTTCCCGTCACGATGGGCGTGGATAGGATAATCTACGAAAGCGAGAGTAAAAAAACAACTTTCATAGGAGTTAATGCCAATGCCAGCGATATTTTTGACCTGCCTTCTGTATCTGGACGGAATATTGATGACGGAGATGTAAAATCTATGGCAAGGGTAGTTGTTTTGGGCAGTAAAACTCGGCAAGAGTTGTTTGGAGAGGATGATCCAATCGGCAAGACAATCAGGATTAAGAAAACAAATTTTAGAGTAATCGGGGCTTTAGAAGAAAAGGGGCCACAGGCGTTTATGAGCGCTGATGAAAGCATATATCTGCCCATAACCACGGCTCAAAAACTATTATTAGGAAGTAATCATATACAGATGATTATCGCGAAGGTCTGGGATGAGAACTTTATAGATGAGGCAATAACCGATATACGTCTGCTCTTGAGGCAGAGACATAATATCTATAATCCAGAAGCAGATCCAGCCAAGGACGATTTCAAGGTTGTAAGCCAGAAAGAAACCATAGAGATGCTGAGCAGTATAACTGGAATACTTACTACTTTGCTTTCATCAGTAGCCGCCATTTCATTGTTGGTTGGCGGCATTGGCATTATGAATATTATGCTTGTCTCGGTTACCGAAAGAACAAGAGAAATCGGTCTCCGCAAAGCTGTCGGCGCCACCAGAAAAGATATTCTTAATCAATTTTTACTGGAAGCAATCATTCTGACCTTCAGCGGCGGGGTGATAGGAATTCTATTCGGCGCTCTTATTTCATTAGGAGCATCATTGATATTTGATTATATGCTAGAGACCTCTTGGGGATTCTTGCTTCCTATGAATGCAGTTATTTTAGGCGTTGGCGTTTCAATGGCTATCGGGCTTGTTTTCGGAATTTATCCTGCGCGCAAGGCAAGCCGATTGAATCCTATCGAGGCGCTCCGCTATGAATAGCAATAAACAAATTTTCTTGTTATAATTAAAACATGATATCAAGCCCGAATCTTGTCGGGCAGCAAGGTCGGAATATTTATTATATTTAATACGGCAAAAACTATGGATCAAGAAAGAAAAGTAGAAACGGGAAAAGTAGAAAAGAATACAGCAATGGCTGCGATTGCCTATATTCTTTTCTTTATTCCGCTTTTGACCGATGCCAAGAAAGACCCCTTTGTTGAATACCACGTCAAGCAAGGATTGGGTCTTTTGATTTTCGCAATTGGGCTAAATGTCCTACACATAATTCCTTTGCTCGGCTCGTTGGTTGCTATGGTAGGCGGACTTTGCTCGCTTATCTTTTTATTTTTAGGTATCTCCAATGCTTTAGGTGGGAAAGAAAAACCATTGCCTTTGATAGGGCAGTTTTCAGAAAAAATCAGTTTTGGCAAAAGCGTATAGCAGATTGAACAATTCTTTATGAGAAAAACAGGCGGTTTCTCCGCCTGTTTTTTTTGACGAGAAGGATTTCCTACGAGGTAAAATTTCCTCAAAAATCCATAGGAGTATGCACAAATCCTTGACGTTTCTCTGA
>CAZIIL010000041.1:0-4509 GCA_964539465.1 uncultured Candidatus Saccharibacteria bacterium | reverse complement strand
AAGCTGGATAAAATTCACCCGCCCAAAGGGAAGCAAAAGAATAGGTCAATTTCTTCGTTGCTCCTCGTCAATGTGCTATTCAGCACAATTTCCTCGTCGCGTCTTGAACTTAATCTATTCTTTTGCTTCTAAGCTTGATGATAGCTCGGATCCTGTTGGGCTTGGTTCTAATTTAAGGATCATCCGATGGCCTGTTGGTTCTACAAGCTCAATCCGAAAGTCGTATTCTCTATTAATATATAGAGCTTCTTTCATCTCTTTTTCATTATTGAATTCAGACACATGGATGAGGCCCTGAATTTTTGGTTCGATCTTAACAAAGGCGCCAAAGGGGTTGAATTTCGTAACTATTCCCTTAACTACATCTCCTTTTTTGTATTTCTCTTCAATATTTTGCCAGGGGTCCTCTTTAAGCGCTTTTAAAGAGAGCGAAACCCTCCCTTTTGAGATTTCAATTATCTTAGCCTTAACTGTTTCTCCTATTTTTACAACCTCTGATGGGTCCTGGATTAACTGCCAATCCAATTCCGAAATGTGGATAAGGCCCTCGATGGTTTCATTTCCCTCCGCAACGGGGAGTTTTTTATCTGGATCTTTGGTGGGAAGGGGAAATCTTATGAATGCTCCGAAGTCAACTATGCCGATGATTTCTCCCTCAATTATATCATTTACCCGATAATGCTTCAGGATTTCTTTTGCCTTCTCTAGATCCGCTTCTTTTTCTGACAGAATCAGTGTTTTTTGTTCCCGATCTAATGACAAGATAACTACCTTTAATTTCAGACCAATCAATTTTTGCAGTTTCTGTAGTATTCTGGATTGGTCTCCGTCCTTTACTTTTGGATAATGTTCTGGTTTCAATTGGGAAACCGGCAGAAAGGCAGGAATGCCTTCTACTGTAGCCATCAGTCCACCTTTATTTGCTCTTGAGATTACAGTATAAAAACTTTCCTTTTTCTCTTTTTTCTCTTTCAATATCTGCCACCCCATTTCTCTTTGGGCTTCAATCATTGAGAGCTCAATATAGCCATCCTTGCAGTCAATATCAACTACTTTTGTCACCACCTCGTCTCCAATGTCGATTTCCTTAACAGCTTGTCTTGCTAAAGAAAGCTCTCTGCCAAAAACTATTCCTGTTCCTATAACTCCTAAATCCAAAAAAAGAGCCCTTCTTTGTTTGCTAATTACTTTACCCTTAAGAGTGTCTCCAATACTGGGAGGTCTAAAAAAGGAAGCAAGTGATTCTTTTTCAATTAATTCTTTCATGTGCTCCATTTTAACATTAATCTTGTTTTTTTCAACCCCTTGCATCAAATCGAGTGTTCAATCTCCCAGATTGAACAGTTTTGTTATTCTAAGTATTTTATTCCCTGTTATTCTGAGGAGCACTTCGGCAAGCTTAGTGTAAACTTCGCGACGAAGAATCCCGTGGCTGACGGTTACGGCACGAAAGATTCTTCGCGGAGTTTTATACTGAGTAGTTCGGCAAGCTCACTGTAAACTTTGCCGAAGCGCTCAGAATGACAAAAGAATGGCGCTTACAATAAGGAATGAGCAAGGAACGCGCAGATTGATGCAAATATTTGTCTTTAGAGTTAGATTTTGGTAGAATAGTGAAAAGCCCAGCAGGACTCGGGCAATAATTCTTTTATTATTTTTTTAATATGAAGATAAAACAACTAAATCAAGATTGTCTTGAACTTTCAGTATCTCATCCCCAAGAGAAAAGAAAGAAAGTAGGTATTCTTATTAACCCTTTTGGGAACCTGAAATCTCTTGCAGGAGACATAGTAATTCTGACAAACGAGTCCAAGGGTATGCCTAAAATTTCAGGAGAGCCATTTATTGTCAGGGGGCCGGGCGAATATGAAATCCAAGGAATATTTGTTGACGGGATAAGAATGTTGGCAGAGGTGGAAAAAGACAGGACTGTTTATATAATTGGGGCGGAGGGGATGAGAATCTGCTATTGGCCAACTCCATCTAAAAGCGACTTAAGCACTGGGCAATTGGAGAAGATAGGAGTGATAAGCGCCTTATTGATTCCAATAGATGGTCCGGGCAGTCTTTCAAAACAGGAGGCCTCAAAAATCATTTCTCAGATAGAGCCAAATGTAATTATTTTTATTGACCATTCTATTCTGAAAGAGGGAAAAGGAAAGGAGAAGATACGGGGCTTTCTAAAGGAAATGGGACTTGAGTCCATTCAAAAAGAAAAAGAAGTTCTCCTCAAAAAAGAAGATATAAGAGAAGATGAAAGAAAATTTATCTTGATTTCTAGCCAGGCCAGGTAGCTTGAATCCTGGTGGGCAATAAATGAATAAATGCGTAAAGGCAATCTAAGTTCTATTTGTAATATTCAATCTATGTCTGAGAGTCAAAGAAAGATTGTCTTTTGGTTCTTTTTTGTCTTGCTTAGCAGTATGGTTATTTTCTTTTGGGTGAGAAAAAACCAAGAAACATTTCATGACCTTCGGCAGGAACAATTCCTTGGGGGTATCGAGGTTCCCGAATCTCAAGGCGTAAACCAATCTGACATGGAGGATTTAGAAAGAAACTGGCAAGGGCTAAAGGAGATTAAAGCAATAATAGAAAAAACAGATGAACAGGATTTATCCTCAGAGGATTTGGAGAATTTGGTAAGACCTCTTGCGAAATAATTTTTTTTGCAACGTTTAATTGCTCTGCAATTACAGAGAACAAAGCGAACGGTTCCAATTTCTAGATTTGCAGGCGAGGCGAAGTAAAGATTTTGAAACATATACAGAGTATATATTGAGAAATCTTTACAAAGCCGTAGGTCAAAGATGGAGATTGCAGTAGAAAAGGTTGCTTTGTAAGAGGTCTCAAAAAACATAGAAAATTAATAAAGCGCTGAGATGCCTCAGAAAAAACAAGAATTCAATAAAGAAATTGGCAATACTAAACCGCTGGACATAATCAGTGAGATGAGGAATTCATATATCAGTTATGCAATGTCGGTGATTGTTGCCAGGGCTCTTCCTGATGTTCGGGATGGGCTTAAACCAGTTCAGAGGAGGATTCTATATACAATGTATGAAATGGGTCTGACCGCAGGAGCGAAATTTCGAAAGTCAGCCGCTATCAACGGTTCGGTATTGGCTCGTTATCATCCTCATGGCGACGCTGCTGTTTATGCGGCAATGGCGAGAATGGCTCAAGATTTTTCTCTGAGATATCCTTTAGTCAAACCGCAAGGCAATTTTGGCTCTATGGACGGAGACCCTCCGGCAGCAGCCCGCTATACAGAAGCCAAACTCTCCAAGATGGGAGAACTGATGCTGAAAGATATCCAAAAAGATACAGTTGAATTTACTGAGAATTATGATGGAAGTAGAAAAGAGCCGACTGTCCTACCATCCCCTTTGCCTCAATTATTACTCAATGGTTCATTCGGGATAGCAGTAGGGGTGGCTACCAAGATTCCGCCGCATAATCTATCTGAACTCTGCGATGCAGTATCTCATATGATTGACCATCCAGAAGCTGGTATAGGGGAATTATTTCAGTTTATCCATGGACCTGACTTTCCGACAGGCGGCATTATTTATGATAAGGAACAGATTATAGAAGCATATTCTCGCGGCAAAGGACCTATTTTAGTCAGAGGAAGGGCAGAGATTGTTGAGGGTAAAAGGGGATTCCAGATTGTTATTTCAGAGATTCCTTTTGGCATTCAGAAAATCGGCTTGTTGCAGCAGTTTGCTAGATTAGTCCAGGAGAAGAAGTTGAAAAAGATAAGAGATATTCGGGATGAATCCGGCCAAGAAGGATTAAGGATCGTCTTTGAATTAAAAGAAGGCGCTCAGCCAAAGAGAATCTTGAATTTTCTTTATAAACACACATTATTACAGACCACTTTTCATTTGAATATGGTTGCCTTGGAAGAGGGTATCCAGCCCAAGGTGCTTGGTTTAACTGATATTCTTCATCAGTTTATCTTTTTTCGAAAGACAGTCATTCTAAGAAGAACCAAATTTGATAAGTCGCAAGCGGCTGCCAGAGAGCATATCCTTGAGGGCTTTCATAAAGCGCTTAAGAATATTGACGAGGTGATAAAGACAATAAAGGCGTCTAAGGACAGAACAAATGCGCAGAAAAACCTGATACAAAAGTTTAAGTTGACTGCGATTCAATCCGACGCCATTCTAAATATGCGTCTTTCTTCTCTAGCCAAACTTGAACAAAAGAAGATAGAAGATGAATTAAAAGCAGTAAAAGCAGAGATTGAAGAGCTTTCTTCTATTCTAAATGACCCTAAAAAAATAAATGCAATTATTAAAAAAGATACTGAGCAGTATAAAAAAGATTTTGGCGACAATAGAAAAACCAAGATTTTCACCAGAAAGGTTCAAGAAATTACTTCGCAGGATTTGATTCCTCGAGAGCCAGCCGTTGTTATGCTAACTCAGAAGGGGCTTATAAAAAGATTAAAGCCTTCTGTATATCGGGTCCAGAAAAGAGGAGGAAAGGGGGTAATAGGCGCCA
>CAZIIL010000040.1:1066-4620 GCA_964539465.1 uncultured Candidatus Saccharibacteria bacterium | reverse complement strand
ATTTACGAACACACCCAACATTCTTTTAGAATAGATGTTTTAAAAAAAATGTCAATCCCTGTGGAAAACTATAAATGTCTGTAGGACAATTTTACCGAAATCAGGCCTCAATATCCTCGTCATTCTGAGTGCTTCAGCAAACTCAGCATAAACTCCGCGAAGAATCCCGTAGAAAAGAGGTGTGCCACGAGATTCTTCGGGCTCCGCTCTCAGAATGATAGTGTTAGGACGATGGTTTATAGACGGTAATCGTTATCTTCTGCAGAAGCGCCTCTCTTGCTGCTTCCAACCATATAGTCATTTGAATGCTATCATATTCCTTACCAGAGATTTCCTTAGAAAAGGTATAACTGTATTTATCGGCCTTAGCGCTGCTGGAAACTGTTTCATATCCCTTTTCCTCAAGTGAACTTCTTATGTCTTCAGCGTCCTGCTCTTTGATTGGAGTCTTGACAATATACTCAAAATCCTCCCAGACCTTTTCTGAGGATGCGCTGACAAGTTTTGAGCCACCAAATACTGAATCAAATACGGCTTTGAAATCATCATGGAGAGCGCTGTTGATGCCTGAAGAAGCTGGCTTAACTGCCTTGGCTGGCTCGTATACGTCTGCTACATCGCCAGGAACTGTAACCTCTTCCCCGTTTCCGCCGATTTCTCCTGTCAAAGGAGTTTCTACCCCTCCTCCCTTTTTAATGCCTGACCAAACCAATAAAACCACGATTAACAGAACCACTATAATAACCCCAATAACTATTATCTTCTTTTTTTCCATATCTTTTTTCTAATTTAAAATAGTTTTAGAACTAAACAATTTCGACCTTTGGATTTATTACCTTTATAACCTATATTAAACTACCAACTGCCGCTGGAGCCGCCACCACCTGAACTGCCTCCGCCAAAGCCGCTAAAGCCGCTGCCTCCTCCCCTGCCGCCAAAACCAGTGCCGCTTCTCCCAGCGCCTCCTGCCCACCAAGGAATCTTTCCTTTTTCTTTGCCTTTTTCATATCCGCGCGAAACAAGGAAATCAAATAACAATCCAGCTGGAATAAGCAAAGCTAGAGATATAAGGCCAAAGAAAAAGAATCCTTTGACAATACTCAATATCGCTCCCGCAAAACCTCCCATCACCCCACCCAACCACCAGGACTTAGACCTTCCTAAAATGCTCGCTGACCAGAGGGCAAAAATGGAAATAAAAATAGAAAAAACGAACCAAGCAGGAGCGCCCTCTTCTTCTTTTTCCAAAGAAGGAATCTCTTCGCCCTTTGTAGCGCCAATAATGCTGTCAACGGCTCCTAAAATGCCTCTGTAATAATCACCTGCCTGAAAAGATGGCTTCATTACTCTATTAATAATCCAATATGACTGAGCGTCTGTGAGTGAACCCTCTAAGCCATAGCCCACTTCTATACGCATCTTATGCTCATCCATTGCTATTAATATCAAGGCGCCGTTATCCTTATCTTTTTTGCCAATGCCCCAATCTTCAAATAATTGAACAGCAAAATTCTCAATAGTATCTTCTTTTAAACTCTGTATAATGGCTACTGCTATTTCATTGGTGCTTTCTTGCTCGAATGTTTTTAATTTTGATTCTAAGGATTGTTTCTGGTCTGATGTCAAAACATTGGCATAATCATTTACAAAACCCTTGGGTTCACCAAGGGGAAA
Source organism: uncultured Candidatus Saccharibacteria bacterium (assembly GCA_964539465.1). Lineage (GTDB taxonomy): Bacteria > Patescibacteriota > Minisyncoccia > Minisyncoccales > CAYTKG01 > CAZIIL01. The sequence continues at coordinate 2,946 of CAZIIL010000040.1, read as the reverse complement.
ATAGGAAGAAACCGAGAAAGGCGCAGCAAAAACAAAACCTATGAATAGCAAGGATAAAATAATTTGTTTTTTTAACATAAAAAGTTGCTCAAATTACGCCCCGACTTCCAACAGCAAGTGTTTGAAGTCGGGGCGAGGGGCGATGGGATGTTAAAACTCCACTGTTGGCGCTATTTCTGCTCCTGATGCCGCTTCAAAATAACTTTTCACTTCAAATCCGAATATACTGGCAAAGAACTTTTCAGGAAAGCGTTTTATCATTGTGTTAAATACAGTCACTGCGTCATTGAATCTCTTGCGTTCCACACTTACCCTATTTTCTGTGCCTTCTAATTGAGCCATTAATGTCTGAACTGTTTCAATGGACTTTAATTCAGGATAATTCTCCATTATGACCAAGAGTCGGCCAAAAGCGGACTCTACCTGATTGGCTGCCGCTACTCTTTCTTCAGAACTTACAGCACCAGCATAACGCGTTCTTGCTTCCGCCAATGCCTGAAAAATCTCTTTTTCCTGCTCCATTCCTCCCTTAACCGATGCTACCAAATTAGGAATCAAATCAAATCTGCGCTGATATTGGGTTTCTACCTGCGCCCATTTATTGCTCACTGTTTCTTCAGCTGTGACCAATTTATTATAGACGCCAAAACCATAAACAACACCTACGCCGATAAGACCTACAATGACCAAGAGAATAATTAAACCTTTTTTCATAGTTTGTATCTATTAACAATTTATTAATGATTAATATCTAAACCGACCTTTCAGTTATTAATATTCTAATTTATTCTACTATTTTAGCAGAAAATTAGCAGTCAAGCCATTTTTAGACCATATCGGGTAAATTAAAAGCCCGAATCCGAAGACCCGGGCTTTATCACCTTAGAAAATTATCTGCCCCTTGCCACCAAGGGCAGAAATATCAAGACCGGTGGTGGCATCGGTTGGGGCGCTGTGTTCAACGCCCGGATTTCGAAATCTGTTGACCCGGCAAGGAACTGAAACTCTTCTTCTGCCGAGTCAAACGCGCCATCTTTTGGCTGTGCCTCATGCCACTCGCCTCCAGGAACCCGCCACTGCACTTGTTTAATAGTGTTTATGGTGCAGCCGCGGTGTAGCGAAGCGGCAGGACATGGCACATCTAACGCCCTGCCGGAAACAAGTACTCCGGCGGTCCCGGTGATTGCCACCACGTTAGTGATAACCGCGGTGGTATCGACCGGGTCCAGGATTCCGTCGCCGTCTGAATCCTGCCATCCAAGTTGGCCCCGGGCGTAAGGGTCAACCGAGCCAGACGCATACGGCCACACCTGTCCCCTCATAATGCTGGAGACATTGATGGCGCAGCCGCCGTAGAGCCCGTCGGGCCCATACTCGCTATTCTGAGTTTCTACGCCTAAATAGCCAGAGGCCCGAGTGCAAGGCACTCTTTGTCTGTAGTATTGGTCCTGACAGCCAAAGATATGCCCTATCTCGTGGGCTGCGACAGCGTCCATATTATAAGGCCCATAGCCATTATTGCCGTAGGTCATTACAGCAAAAGGTCCACCCACATAGGCATAGGCAAAGTATCTATCGGCGAAGCGGTTGTCACTGTCGCTTGAGCTATCCACCACGAAAAAGGTGAAAGCCCAATCGGTATCATACTTCTTCCGAAGCGCGTCGTTGAACTGACGCGTTCCGTTAAAGTACGATGCTTCGCTGAAGCCCAATTGTGTTAGCGCCTCGGTGATCCAGATACTCTGGTCGCCGTGGGGCCTTGATATGGGTTCGATCGTGGTGTCAACCACACTCATCTCATACACAAACTCGAGATGAGCATTGGGCTCGCGGGCAGCCCACCACTCGCAGGCCGCCTCAATCTCGCTCAGTACCAGCGC
>CAZIIL010000040.1:0-1056 GCA_964539465.1 uncultured Candidatus Saccharibacteria bacterium | reverse complement strand
CCGATAAAATACTCACTTGTTTCCCAGTATTGGGGTTCTGGACCCCATGAACCGGAAAATGTAGGAAGCATCTCGGGCGGGGGCGGCGGGATAAACGCCTCTATCCCAGGGGCTTCGCCCATTCCTGGAACAGGCGGCGCAGCCGCTGGGAGCGGCTGTGGGCTACCGGTCATCGGGGCCGGCACCAAGAGCAAAAGCGTTAGAACGGATAAAAAAACGCCCTTCTTTGTTGCGTTCATTTTCTTTTTCCTTCCTTTCTTTTTTTGGTTTTTCTAAAGTGATTTCAAGGTACAATTGCTTAAATTATACCATATCTCACCTTATTTGTAAAGCTTTGCGGAAAACTGTTCTCCACAAAGTTACAAGCGGGTTTTCTACAGAAAAAGTGTTCAATTTAAAAGACTGAACACTAGATTAAACACTATTAGAAATTAAGTTATTTTAGAGCCGGGCGGCATATCCTTATCAGGCATTAAGAGCGAAATATTGTCATCATCCCCTGCTGCCAAGAGCATGCCTTTGCTTTCTAAACCAAAAATGGTTCTTGGCTCTAAATTGGTTATCACGATGATTTCTTTCCCGACTAATGCCTTTGGCTCATAAAACTCGGCAATCCCAGAAACAATCTGTCTTTGTTCATCACCTAAATCTATATCCATTCTCAAGAGTTTTTCAGAGTCCTTTACCTTTTCTGCGCTAATAATCCTTGCCACTCTTAAATCCATTTGTTTAAAATCCTCAAAATTAATCATATTACTTATAATTTATATTATATCGTAGTTCGAGAAGTGTTCTCGGACGATTTGATTCTATCATAGATTCCAACAATAAGACAAAAACCCGAACAGTTGTTCGGGTTTTTGCTCATATGGGTTGTATCTATGTTCTCCCCTCTTTCCTACTTCTTCTTACGTTTCTTCTTTTTCAAACAACTAACAAACCATCTCAAAAGCTTCCATGCGCCAAACAAAAGCAAAGCAATGCTTGCAAGCCAAAGAATCAATACCGGCAATCTGAAAGCAAATCTAATCAAAGCATACAAATAACCTCTAAGCC
>CAZIIL010000039.1:1537-4956 GCA_964539465.1 uncultured Candidatus Saccharibacteria bacterium | reverse complement strand
CACTTCGCGCCTAAGCGCCTTGAATCTGAATAAAATTCACTCCGCTAAATTAATGATAGCTCGGATCCTGTCGGGCCTATAAACATGAATTTCAAAAAAATTGTTTCTTTGTTGGGTCTGTTTCTGATATTTGGCTGTTCATGTTTCTGCTGGGCTTATTTTATTGAGCCGAATATTATCAAAATAGAAAAAATCCCCCTGACATTTGATAACCTTCCTGTTAATTTAAAGCTCGTTCACCTTAGTGATTTCCATAGCCATAACTTCGGCAAGAAAGAAGAAAAAGTATTAAAAATTATAAACGAGATTGACCCGGATTTTATCTTTATTACCGGGGATATTGTTGATTGGAAAACCCGAGATATAGATGCTTGTTATCACTTTTGGCAAGGGTTGACAGAGGGTCGAGAGGGTCGGGTTTTTGGCGTCCTTGGCAACCATGAGCACAGAAATCCTAAGATTAAAGAGGTTTATCGGCTCTTGCTGCAAAGCGGGATTAAGATGCTTGACAATGAGGGTTTAGAGTGCGAAAAACAGGGGGGCTTGTTCTATCTATCTGGAGTTGACGACCCGCATCTTGGTTTCGACGACTTGGATAAGGCGTTGGATGGTCGACCCGAAAACAGATTTAACATCCTGCTTGCTCATTCGCCTGAAATCTTCGTGAAGGCAAAAGGGAGAGATATCGATATTGTTCTGGCCGGCCATACGCATGGCTGCCAGATTAATTTACCTTTCTTGTGTGATTTGATTATTCCTTTAAAATATGACAAACAATATAAGGAAGGACTCTTCAAAGAAGACGGCACCTATTTATATGTTAACCGAGGGATAGGAGAAACTTTCTTGCCTCTAAGGTTTAATTCTTTTCCAGAGATTACTCTTTTTGAGCTTAATCCTTGATAAGTCCTGCCGGGCGAGAATATATTGACAATGCTCATAAAAGATTTAAACTTTAATTGTGAGTATTCTTTAATTGCGAGTATTTTTTTGTTTTTTATCAAGATAAATGGCAGCAGAAGAGAAAAAATATTATCTAACTCCCAAAGGAGTAGATAAGATTAAGAAAGAGTTGGATAAACTTAAGGAGTTGCGGTTGGTTCGGATTAAAGGGGATGCCCTGGATTCTTTTCGTTTTGGGGATGTAGACCCAGAATTTTTGGATATCCGTAACGAAATTAGTCGGTTAGGATACAGGATTAGTGAAATGGAAGATGTATTGGAGCATTATAAGCTAATAAAAACTCCATCAAAGAAAGACCAAAATAAGATTTATTTAGGAGCTAGTGTTTTAATAGAGATGAGCGGGGAGATTGAAGAGTTTACCATTGTTAGTACATTTGAGGTCGACTTGCTGAGCAATAAGATTTCTAATGAATCGCCGATAGGGAAGGCCCTGCTGGGGAAAAGGGTGGGAGAGATTGTCGAAGTAGAAACGCCGATTGTAAAGCGTCTTTGTAAGATTATTAAAATAGAATACTAAGATTATGGTTCCAATAAAAAGATTTAAAATTGATATATCTAATCTTTCAGAAAGGGAGAAGATTGTCTTTGAAAAATTGCTTTTAGCAGCCGAGGCTATTGCACCTATCTATTTAAAACAAAAAAACAATAGGTATCCTGGGGCGAATTTTTATCCTCCTGGAGTCTCGAGAGAAGAGATAGAAAAAGCGGCTCAGAAAAATCCGTCTATCTTGGACCCATATACTATGGTTGAAAAAGACAAAAAAGGCAGATTCAGGGCTGTGCCTTTCCACCAAAGATTCAGAAAAGAACTGGGCTGCGTGGCTAAATTGTTAAGGGAGGCGGCCAAGTTTTCTGATGATAAGGATTTTGCTTTCTATCTTAAAGAAAGGGCCAAGTCATTATTAAATGGTAATTACGCAAAAAGTGAGATTATCTGGCTGCAAAGCAAAACCTTTCGCTCGAAGTTTAGTTTTATAATTGGTCCTATTGAAAGATATCTTGATACCCTGTTTTTTAAAAAATGCGGCTACCAGGCATGGGTCGGGATTATAGATGAACAAAGAACAAAAAAACTTCAGGGAATTAAGGATATGATATTGATGAGCCAGCGGAAGATACTGCCTAAATCGAAAAAGGTGGATGTTTCCAAATTAAGGATTAGGGTGGACCAAATTAATCTGTTCAGCGGCTTGATTGCTGATTTTATGTTTACGGGCACCAATCTTCCGAATGATATTGAGTTGATGAAAGAGTACGGTTCAAATCTGATTATCTTTAACACCTCTCTTGAACTAAAATTTCAAGAAGACCAGATGCCGATTTTTAGAGCCATTTTCAGGAAAGATTTTCAGGCATCTTATCCAGCAGAAGAACTCTACGAAGCGTCTTTATTGTGTATTGCTCTCCATGAAATCAGCCATTCCTTAATTCGCTACGAAGACGCAGAGGAGCGGCTGCAAGAACTCTTTCCGGTTTTCGATGAGATATTGGCTTATGTCTTAGGCATCAAGGCCTGCGGTCCGCTTCTTCTGAAAGGCGTACTCAGCCAAAGAGAGCTGGAGGCAATATTGGTTATGCATATCTGCAGACACTTTACCTGGTGGCTGGATTCATTTAAGAATCTTGGAGCGAAAAACTATACCATCGGAGCGGCCATAGCAATGAATTTCTTTGTTGAGGAAGGAGCAATAAAAATCAGTAATGGAATTTCCTGGCCCGATTTTACCAAGATGTTTATTTGTATTAATGAACTTTCTACTGTCTTGGAATACTATCTAGCTCTAGGCAGTTACGATGAGGCGAAAGAGTTTGTCAAGAATTATAAGTCGTTCAAGATATTTGAATATTTTGATAAAAAGTTGAAGTTAAAAGGCTTGAAGAAGTGAGAACCCTGAGAAAATCCCTAGAAAGAGCGGGTTTTTGGTGGACCCGTTTTTTTCTTATTGGAGATTTGCTATTAAGAACCTTTCGTCGCTTTGCTCCTCAAGAACCTTGATTTGCTAAGGGAAAACCGCGAGGTCTGAGCTCGCGGAAAACCTTCGGCAAGAACCTTTGTTTCTGCGCTCACTCGGGAAAGACAAAAACAAGCTTTTGCTTTCCACTCGCTCGCTTGAGAATTATGTTATAATAATCTAATGAAGTATGACATTATTACTTTTGGCTCAGCTACTCTAGATGTCTTTGTCAAGACCAAGCATTTCTTAATAAAACCCGAAAAGAAATTTCCAGCTCAAAAAGCAGTTTGTTTCCCATTTTCTTCTAAGGTGGATGTAAGGGGAATGGATTTTTTTAGTGGTGGAGGCGGCGCAAACACAGCTGTTGCGCTTTCTCTTCAGGGCTTTAAGACTGCTTATTGCGGCAAGGTTGGGAATGACTTTGCTGGCCAGGAAATTCTAAATGAGTTAAAAAGCGCAGGGGTTCAAACGAATTTTATTTCTAAAAGCGATAAAATT
>CAZIIL010000039.1:0-1527 GCA_964539465.1 uncultured Candidatus Saccharibacteria bacterium | reverse complement strand
TTTTTTCCTGGGGCCGCGACAGGACCTGTTTTGTTTGGCGGGGGGCATCAGAATTATTGCTTCGCAGAGACATACCTCTAAAGGGGCTAAAGGCGGATTGGTTTTATTTGGCTCCTCTTTCCGGGCAGCTGTCTAATCTCTTTAGCCCCTTGATTGATTTTGGCAACAAAAACCATATTAAGATTTTTGCCAATCCAGGCAATAGCCAGATAAAATTGGGGATAAAAAAGTTAAAACCCATTCTTCAAAAAATTGATATCTTGCTTTTGAATCAAGAAGAGGCCTCTCTGTTAACAGGCATAGATTATCAGAAAGAGGCAGAGATATTTAGAAAAATGAATGATTTAATGAGCGGGATTGTTATTATGACAAAAGGAGAAAGCGGAGCCGTTGTTTCTGACGGAGATTATGTCTGGGAAGCAGGTATATTGCCTGTTTCGGTGGCAGAAAAGACAGGGGCTGGCGACGCTTTTGGCTCTGGTTTTTTGGCAGGCATTCTTGGGGGAAAAGATATTGAGTATGCCTTACGGCTTGGCATTGCCAATGCAACAGCTTGTATTCAGAAGGTTGGAGCGAAGCAGGGGCTTCTGGAGAAAGGTAAAAGATGGCAAAAAGTAAAAATAAGAAAGAAAAAATTATCAAAAACTTAATCTTAGATTAAAAAATCAGCCAATTGATTTAATTTTTTTTTAATGACACTCTATCAATTTTTTCAGAAAGCAGAAAAGGGGAAATGGGCCATAGGGCAGTTTAATTTTTCCAGTTTAGAGCAGTTGAAAGGAATCATTTTAGCTGCCTCCAATCTTCATTCACCTGTTATCCTGGGGACATCAGAGGGCGAGATGCGTTTTTTAGGAGTAGAAGAGATGGTCGCTTTAGTCAGGGCAATAGAAAAGAAAGTAGGCATTCAGTTTTTCCTGCATCTTGACCACGGCAGCAACTTGTCTTATATTGAAAAGGCAATAAAAGTCGGTTATGATTCTGTTCACTTTGATGGTTCTCTGCTTGATTTTTCAGACAATCTGAAACGAACAAAGAAGATTGTTGCTGTGGCGCACAGAAAAGGAGTGATGGTAGAGGGAGAATTGGGTTGTCTGCGTGGAGAAAGCATGATTTCTAAGGAAAGGGGTGTTGTTAAAGAACTAGATTTGACTATACCAGAGCAAGCAGAGGAATTCGTCAGAAAAACAAAAGTGGATAGTTTGGCTGTTGCTGTTGGCAATATTCATGGAATATATGCCAAGATGCCGGAATTAGATTTTAAGCGGCTAAGGGCAATCAAAGAAAAAACCAATGGATTTCTAGTTTTACATGGCGGTTCGGGGATTTCAGATGGCAACATCAAAAAAGCAATCCAGACGGGGATTCAAAAGATTAATATTAATACCGCGTTAAGAGCTATCTGGAAGAAAGAACTAAGAAAAGAATTATCGGGTTCGGAGACATTGAAGCCATACCTTATTCTAACTCCTGTCATAGAAAAAATTCAAAAAAAGGTTGAAATATATATTAAATTATTCAGGAGTA
>CAZIIL010000038.1:0-4995 GCA_964539465.1 uncultured Candidatus Saccharibacteria bacterium | reverse complement strand
ATATTGCGAATATATGACCTTGACCAAGAAATCATATCTTCATTTATTTAAAAAGATTTTTTGTTTTAATCCTATTTGTTTCAGCTCTGTCGGGCTTTTATTCTAAAAATATGTTCAAAAATATTTAAAGATGAGCTTTAAATATTTAATAATTTGCTAATGGTTTTTTGTATTTATTATATATATTATAAATATTGAATATGCTACAAAATCTTTCTCAAGCAACAAAACTTTCTGAAGAGTACAATATTCCATTAGTTGATGTATTGCTTATTACTCTTAATATCTGTGGAATAAAATCAGACGATATAAGGGATAGTCGAATTAGGTTCAAGTTAAAATTAGATTTCTGCAAAGAAGTGTTCTATTTAGCAATATGCGTTAATACTAGAACGACTCCTTTTTCAATGATTGGGAATAATCTATTTTTTAAGCGCGAAAAGATAGGAGTTATAATAGAGAGAGAAAAAGATACTTGCGATTCTACCTATTTTAGACGAGACAAAACTGTTTTAACACTTAATTCAAACTCTCGCAGCCGGTGCAAGGGCTGTAAGTTTTGCGGGACATATAATCAAGACGCAGAAGACTCGCATAATTTACTGTTTGAAACTGATTTAATAGACCACATGAGGAAAGTGCTTAAGGAGAACAATATGGAAAATTACAACAGACTGAGGAGCCTAAGTATTTGCACAGGATGTTTTGGCAGTAGAGACATGGCATTAAATCACATTCTAATGGTTAGATGTGTTTTGAAGAAAGAATTTGGATTCGAAAAGACATTGCATTATATTGGGTCAGAGATTTATTCTAAAAAACACATAGACACTATTGCAGAAAATGCTCTTCCTTTTTCTCTTTCTCTCACGACAGAGGTTTTTACCAGAAGAACAGAGATGATGAAAAAAATAAAATCCCGCATTACACTGAATAAGGCAAAAGATATATTGGTCTATTCGGCTAAGAAAGGATTAAGTAAGGTTAATATTCTGTATATCTTGGGACTCGATCCGCTTGACGTTATTATCAAGAAATTTCGGGATTTTGCTTCTTTAATGAATAGATTTCCGATTATTAATCTTTTTCAGGATTATAATGCCGAGCAAGAAGCATTGAGAGACCCTGAGGCAGCAAATTTACATTATTATTTGAGAGCAAGAAAAGAGTTGGAAACAATCTTTAAAAATACGGGATTGAGACCCGAACCATGGGAAAACTATAGAGGCCTATGGTATTTAAAATTCGGTGATGAGAAAATTAATAATATTAGGATATAATTTATATGAGCGAAGAACCACAAAAAGATTATTTCAGTGAAGTATTAAAAAAATGGCTGAATAGAGGTCTTTACAGTGATGTTTCTAAATGTCACAAAACAGCGCTTATAAAGAGAGATAAAGATGTAAATGAACAGTTGATAGAAATTCTTAGAAGGGATGGATATGGAGACAGGTCTTATATCTCCCGAAAACTATCTGAGATTTTCGAAAAAGAGGTTTCGCATATCAATGAGGATAAAAAGCAGAAACCACAAAATGCTCATAAATTTTGTTCTTTTTTATTGAAAGCAGGTCTTAATTTTGTCGCCGGTGTCCCAGACGGAACGCAAAAATATATAATCAAAGAACTTACTAATGATCAAGCAATAAAGCATATCCAGGCAGTCAGGGAGTCGGAAGCTATAGGTATTGCCGCGGGAGCTTCTTTATCTGGTAAGCAAAGCGCTGTATATATGCAAAATTCAGGACTATTAGATTCAGTTAATGATATTACTTCTCTATCAATAGAAAGTAAGATTCCATTACTATTTTTAGTTGGACTTAGGGGAGCTCCTGGAGAAGATGCCCCGCATCACTTTATAAATGGTAGGACTACGATAAATGTGCTTAACGATATCGGAGTTTATTCTTCGATTTTGACTAAAGACAACATGGAGTATGTTGTTTCAAGTTCTGTCAGGTGGATGAATGAAAAAAGACTACCGGCAGCTATATTAATTATGAGAAGCGCTTTTAAATAATTATGGAAAGAAAACAAATTATTGAAGGAATTGTCTCGACAATAGATGAAACAAAGAAAAAAGTAGCGGTTGTCACATCTACGGGATTAATTAGCAGGGAGTTATTCACATTAGCAGATGCTAATCGAAATTTTTATATGACTGGGTCTATGGGGTTGGCCTCTTCTTTGGGCTTGGGAGTATCTGTCAATAAATTAGACACCAAAGTAGTAATTATTGAGGGGGATGCTAGTATATTAATGAATTTTGGCTCGGTTGCGACAATTGGACATTTTGCGCCGTCAAATTTAATACATATTGTACTTGACAATAATGCCTATGGTTCTTGTGGAGAAGAACCATCTATCTCAAAAGATATTAAATTGGAAGACATTGCGAAAATGTTGGGATATAAAAAGGTTAAAAGAGTCTATGAGAAAGATAATATCCATACTTTTCTAAAGGAATCATTAGAAAATGAAGATGGTCCAATCTTTATTTTAATTAAAATGGATTTGGGTGGGTGTAGAGATTTACCTCGTCCGCTGGAGCTCGATAATATAGGTAAACGCTTCCAGATGTTCCTATCCAATAAAATGCATCTTAGTAAATGGAAAAATCTAAAAAAAAGATAAAAAAGGAGTTTTATCGACTTCTTCAAAGGATTAGCTTGAAAGAAATGCCAGATAAAAAGTTTTCTGGTATTGGATTAGTGCTTTATGACTCTAAGTTTCCACTTAGTAAGTTATGTTACGATTTGAGGCCTGATGCAGAAGTTCCAGATGGACTTATGGTTAATAGTGAAAAAACCGTTGATTTCTTGACAGAAATTTCTTCTTTTTCTCATTCCTGTCATGATGGTTTTTGTTTTTTTGATGAAAATGGAAAATTAACCCATATTGCTCAGTACTTTGATATCTCTGTAATATCAGATATGGAACCGAATGAATCATACGGTACAAGGCATTTTAGCGCCAAATGCGGGAGCTATATACAGGGTATTATTGCTACGGGTATTGTTCATACTAATTTAATGGCTTTTTATTTTGAGAAAGGTTGCGTACAAAGACTAACAGACCGATGGGATAATATATACAAACAAGGTAAATCAGAATACAAATATTATGATATAACAAAGCCGCACGAGGATATGAATAAGATTATACGGTTGTTTGAAAAAGAAAATGTTAAGAAAGTTCTTGATTTAGGATGTGGCGCAGGTAGAAATTTATTCTTAATGGCGGAAAAGAAGTTCAATGTTCACGGAATTGACACATCTAAGCAGGGGATGGCTATTGCTAAAAAGGTTTTGAAGCAGAATAATATTCACGCCCATCTCAAAGTAGGAAATGTTTTTAATGTTTTGCCGTATGAAGATAATTCTTTTGATGCTATTGTCTGCGTTCAAGTGCTCCAACACGCTTTTGAAAAAGAAATTAAAAAGGCCATATCAGAAATAAAAAGAGTTTTGAAGCCGAATGGATTGCTTTTTATCACTTTATGTGGAAGATATTCAAATAAGAAAATAAGATATTGTATTGTGAAAACAGCTAAAAAGGTTGCTGCAAGAACATATATTCCTACAATAGGAGAAGAAATAGGAGTTCCACATTTTATTTATAATAAAAAGATTTTAATGAAGCATTATAGCGGTTTTAAGTTAATTGATATTTGGAAAGACAGAAAAGATTATTATTGTTTTTTGGGAAGAAACAAAAAGGAATGAGCCATATAAATTCTATAATTTTTGATTATGGTGGTGTTATTGGCAAAAATCCAAGTAAAGATATTTACGCTGTAATTTCCAAAAAGTTTGATTGTGATGTTCAAAAAATAGAAAGGGAATTTTTAAAACTTATTATTCCCATACAAAAGGGGGAAATTAGAGAAAAATTATTTTGGGAGAAATTAGGCAAAGCAATAGGTTCTGAAGAATATCAAGCGTTGAGGCAAACATGGTTAAGCGCCTTTGAAAAGTACTCTGCGATAGATAAACGGGTTATTTCTATTGCAAGAAAATTGAGGGGCTACCATAGGGTTTGTTTGCTTTCTAATACCACTACTTTTTGCCGAAAACAATCTATTTTACCTGAATTAAAAAACGCTTTTGATTTAATAATTTTTTCTTTTGAAATTGGGATGAGAAAACCAGAAAAAGAAATCTATATTTACACTCTTGAAAAATTAGAACCAGACCCACGGTCCTGTATTATCATTGATGACAGTGAAAAAAATCTGGTTTATCCGAGAGAAATTGGTATGAAAACAATCCTTTTTCAATCTTTTGCTATATTTAAAAAAGAATTACAAAAAGAACTCGGTAGCGCATTTGAACTATAAAAACTATAAAAAACAAAAACAGACAAGGTTCTACTTGTCTGTTTTTACTTTCGCAAAGAATCAAGCCAATCATTCAGTTGATTATAGAAATCCCAGCGGGTATTATTCTTTGTCCAGCTTTCTTTTTGTGTGGACACTCGTTGCCACATGTTGGGATAGACCGTTGGCTCATCGCAAACTATGACTCCATTTCTCATGTTTGTGATTTCGTTCACGGTAAATCCGGCTTTAGCAAGTGGAGGATCCCACGTTGCGTCAAAAAGAAAGTTATTAGCAGAAATGTTTAAGTGAAAACACATCGGCATTTTGTCTGCTAACTTCTTTAGAGGAGCTGGAAATTCTATATCCTGGTCTCGCCAAAAAAATGGGTAAACTGAATACACCACGTTTAACCCCATTCTTTCATACAAGATTCCAAGCAGATAGTGCTTGGAAGAACAAGATCCTCTTTTGTTGGATAAAATATGATTCAACCCTACCAAATATCCCTTTTGTCCCAACCTAACCTCAAACGGCATATTTCTAACCCACTCGAAGAAACCAACCATCTTGTTTCCCACCGCAGACCTCCTTTTGCTTTTTTATTCTTTCTGATTTTCTGATTTTAAGAACTATATAATTATAGCTATAAAAACCTTTTTATCAAATATTAC
>CAZIIL010000037.1:0-5686 GCA_964539465.1 uncultured Candidatus Saccharibacteria bacterium | reverse complement strand
GACGGGCCAAGGCAGGGCAGGGCAGGGCTTTGAACACTTTCCTATAATAAATTGGTGATTTTGAGGGATTGACAAGAGGATTTTTATTTGATAGTATATAAATGTGAGTGTGACTCTATCCTTTCTGGGTAGAACTCCGCTAAGTCGGCAGAAGGCCTCCGTCAAACGAGGTCTTTTGCTTTTCAAAATAGCATTAGCCGCGCAGACGGTGTTTTTTGTAGCGGCTAAAGCATATAAATACCAGATAGAGAAGGTTAATTTTTGTTTGGCCTACAATACTGAATATTTTTTGAGACGGCATGGGGCTTGATTAAAGATTGTTTTTAGGGCTATAATCTATATAGTTCTTTGGAGGTTTTCTTAGAAAACTTTCTAAGAAATCTATGCACCATACAACATACTATACGAGGAGGAAGCAATGGCGGTTTGGAGAAGTCGAAGAGTCGTATATGAGCCAAAGCCAAGGTTTAAGAGGTTCCGTGGAGCGCATTCGCGGGAACCGCGGACGCGGAAAAAGAAGAAGAGAAAAAAGAAATAAAAGTAGTTCTTGCTATCAAACCCCTGCCGTCTTGGCAGGGGTTAGTATTTTGGTTGTAGTTTGAGAAGTGTTCTCGGACAACATAGTTCGAGAAGCTTACAATCCGAGAAGTGTTCTCGGACAATTTATCTTCTTGACTATACTTGTGAATCCTGTAAAATATAATTGAACCGGGGGATAGCACTCACAAAAGACTTAGTTTGGAGTTAGCTCCCCGGTTCATTTTGGATTATGGAAAAATGAAAGACACAAACTATCAAGCATTAGAGCATGAATTACCGGGGTTGAAAGAGAATGTTTTGCTGAAAGATTATACAAGTTTTAATATCGGGGGGGCTGCTAGGTATTTCTATATTGCTGAAACAAAGCAGGACATCATTAATGCGCTCAATGCAGCAAAGAGATTTAACCTGCCCTTTTTTATTTTAGGAGGAGGGACCAATCTATTAGTTTCAGATAAAGGATATGAGGGGATTGTGATAAAGATTCAGAATGGTTCTGTTTTAGATATTGCGAGGCAGGGGTCAGAGGACTCTGGGTCTGAAATCATTTCTGCTGGAGCAGGAATGCTATTATCTGATTTGGTCCAATTATCTATAAAAGAATCGCTTAACGGTCTTGAGTGGGCTGCCGGAATCCCTGGGACCCTTGGCGGCGCTGTCAGGGGCAACGCAGGCGCTTTTGGCGGAGCAATGTCTGATATTGTTGGCAGCGTGATGTGTATCAATACTGATAGCGTGGCAATCAAAGAAATTGAAAACAAGGATTGCAGATTTAGTTATAAGGAAAGCATCTTTAAGCAGCAAAATAATCTGATCATTGTTTCTGTTGCTCTGGAATTGGATAGGGGTGAGGGTGGTAAGGCCAGGAAGCAAATGAGAGAGCATATGCGTTTAAGAAAAGAAAACCAGCCATTACAATTTCCTTCTGCTGGCTGTATCTTTAAAAATCCGCCGGATAATCCTGCTGGTCTATTAATAGACAGGGCTGGTTTAAAGGGGGAGACAATAGGCCGCGCCCGGGTTTCTCCCAAACACGCCAACTTTATTATTAATCTAGGCGGGGCAAAAGCAGAAGATGTTATGAATCTGATTAACCTAATCAAAGACAGGGTTAACAAGGAGTCCGGCATTGTGTTGGAAGAAGAAATCCAATATCTGGGTTTTTAGAAAATTTAGGGTTTTTAGTTCAAAAATTAGAAAATTAGGGACAGGCCCCATTTAATGCGCAATGTTTACACAGGACCTATTTTATTTTATGATAAGGATATGAGAATAGATATTAAGACAACGAATATAGAATTAACTGAGGCGCTGGATGTCTGGGTCAGGATGAAATTGGAGCCGCTGGAAAGACTTATGGATATTCTAAGAGAAAAGGATGTTTTTGTATCAGGGAAAGAGGATGAGAGGGTTAATGTGTGGGTGGAGATTGGCAAGACAACGCGCGAGCAGAGAAAAGGAGATGTTTTCAGGGCAGAGATTCAAATGAGGTTACCGCATAAGAGCATTAGGGTTACAGCTGTAACAGACGATTTAAGAAAATCAATTAATGAAGCAAGAGATAAACTCCAGAGGGAACTTAAGGAATATCAAGAACGAAGGAGGGTTCAAGATTAGAGAACAGTTCTCCGCACGGAGAGCTATTCTCTAATCTACTGCGGAGAACTGTTCTCGACAGTTCTAATTATATGTCTTTTCTAACAAAGATGTTTGCTAATACGGATGAGCGATACTTGTCGAAGATAAGACCGCTCGTCCAGAAGATTAACAGCCTCGAATCTCAATTCGAGGTGTTTTCTGATACTCAACTTAAAGAAAAGACAAAGGAACTCAAGGATAGATTGAGCAAAGGCGAAACATTAGACGATTTATTAGTTGAAGGATTCGCTTTAGTTAGAGAGGCAAGCAAGAGAACCCTTGAGCAAAGGCATTTTGATGTCCAGTTGATGGCAGGCATTGCGCTCCACCAGCATAAGATAGTAGAGATGAGGACAGGAGAGGGCAAGACATTGGCCGCAACCCTTGCTGCTTATCTTAACGCCCTTGCCGGGAAAGGAGTTCATATTATTACTGTTAATGACTATTTGGCTCGGCGAGATACGGTCTGGATGGGTCAGGTATATGATGCTGTGGGACTATCGGTGGCTTGTATTGTGCATGATGCGGCATATAAATATGATGCGGACTATCAGGCGCAAGGCCAAGCTTCGGAAGGCCTGGAAGCCAAAGAAGGCGGCGAGAAAGAAAGAGATGCAGTAAGGGATGCGTTGGGAGGATTTAAGGTGGTTGAAAGTTATTTAAAACCATGCTCAAGAAAGGAAGCGTATTTATGCGATATTACCCATGGCACTAATAATGAATTTGGCTTTGATTATTTGAGGGATAATATGGCCCACAGCTCTGGGAATCAGGTCCAAAGGGGCTTTTATTTTGCCATCTTAGATGAGGTGGATTCTATTTTAATTGATGAGTCCAGGACGCCGCTAATTATTTCTGCTCCTGATACCAGTGCTTCGAAGCTCTATCCAAGATTTGCCAAAATTGTTTCACAGTTAAAGCCGACAATTGATTATGAAATAGACGAAGAGAGGAAATTAGCTGCCTTAACCGAGAATGGGATAGCAAGAGTAGAAAAAATCTTGGGAGTAGAGAATATCTACACCCAGGGCGGGATAGATTACCTCCACCATTTAGAACAGGCGCTAAGGGCGCAAGCGCTTAATCCTTCCGATAATAAGCCATTATTTGCTAAAGACAGGGATTATGTGATGAAAAACGGCAGGGTGATTATTGTTGATGAGTTTACTGGCCGCTTAATGCCGGGCCGACGGTGGTCTGGCGGACTTCATCAAGCCATAGAAGCCAAAGAAGGAGTGGAAATCCGGCCAGAGTCCAGAACCGTGGCCACTATTACATTTCAAAACTATTTCCGGCTTTATCAAGGATTGTCAGGGATGACAGGAACAGCCGCAACTTCAGCAGAAGAGTTTGATAAGGTTTATGGCATAGATGTTGTTTGTATTCCCACAAATAAGCCAATGATAAGAAAAGATTTGCCCGACAGGGTTTATAAAACCCAAAAGGGTAAATTTAGCGCTATTGCTAATGAAATTAAGGAAAGACACCAAAAAGGACAGCCCATATTAATAGGAACGAGGTCAATTGAGAAGAATGAATACTTGGCAGGGCTTTTAGAGAGAGAGGGAATTCGCTGCCAGATTCTTAATGCCAAGCATCATGAAGAAGAAGGACAGATTATAGCGCAGGCAGGGAGATTGGGAGCGGTTACGGTTGCTACTAATATGGCTGGGAGGGGGGTAGATATTATACTGGGCGGATATTCAACTAAGGTTTCTGATTCCGAGTCCCAAGCAGACAACAATGAATCATATAAAAAATGGACTAAGGAACAGAAAAAGGTAAAAGAGCTGGGAGGGCTATGTGTTATTGGGACAGAGAGACATGAAGCCAGGAGGGTTGACAATCAGCTAAGAGGGCGGACGGGAAGGCAGGGAGATCAGGGCGTAAGCCAATTCTTTCTTTCTTTAGACGATGACCTGCTTAGAATATTTGGCGGAGACAGGATAAGATCCTTGATGGAAAAATTGAACGTTCCCGAAGACCAGGTTATTGAGGCCACCTTAGTTTCTAAAGCAGTAGAGTCGGCCCAGGCAAAGATTGAGGGCTTGCATCTTGATGCCCGGAAGCGACTGTTGGAATACGACAATGTGATGGCTAAACATCGAAATGTTTTTTATGAAAACAGAAAAGAAATTCTGGTATCTACCGCAGAAGAACTGAGGGAGAAATTGGCATCTATTTGGAAGAGACAAGGCGTTTCTAAAGAAAAATTGTTTGAGAAAGAGAAAGAAATAGGAGAGAAGTTCTCAAGGATAGCAAAAATCCTATTCCTACAGATATTAGATTCCCACTGGATGCGTCACCTGGAAGATATGAGCTGGCTCAAGGATTCGGTTCAGTTTAAGGGCTATGCCAATATAAATCCCCTTGTTGAATATAAATTAGAGGGACATAAGATGTTTCAAGAGATGCTTGCTGAAGCAGAAACAGCCCTTGTTAATGCGCTCTCAAGATTAGCCCTAAAAAGGGAAGAATCTGTCCGTGACCAATCCTCTGTGCCTGAAAGAAATAAGATAAGAATTCAAGGAGGCAGTAAACCAAAGAGAAACGACCCCTGTCCCTGCGGTTCGGGCAAGAAATACAAAAAGTGCTGCTGGCCCCGTTTTGGATAGTTGTCTGTCTCTGTTCTATCCAAGGGCTTACAGCAAGGACTTATGCTTCTACCGACGTCGCTTTCACAGAGGTCTGACCTCGGTAAAAACGCTGCAAAGAGTTGCAAGGATGTGGAAAAAGAAAGTTGACATATTTTTATGAAAATGGTTAAATAAAACAATGATTTTTAATTATCAAGAAATTTGTGAAGATCTTTTAGATGAACTGTCGCCCAAGACAAAAGATGTTCTTGTCCGACGTTTTGGCTTAGCAAACAATAAAAGACAAACACTGCAGGCCATAGGAGAGAACTATGGGGTTACCCGAGAAAGGGTCCGGCAGATTGAAACAGCAGGCATATCTAAGACCAGAAAAAGAATTAAAAGACATAGGCCTGTTTTTGAATTCTTTTCTAATCAACTAAAATCGTCAGGGAGGTTAAGAAAGGAAGATGCCTTGTTCAGGGTTCTGAGTCCCGAGCAACCTAAGGACTATGTATTTTTCTTATTGTTTTTGGCTGACGGCTTTGTTAGACATTTAGAAAACAGGGATTTCTATACCCTTTGGACAATAGATGATCATTCGCTTAAAGCGGCGGGGGACATCATAGTAAAGATTTCCAGGCAGTTAAAAAGGAGGGAAAAGCCAATTGAGGAAGGAGAAATAAAATCTTTTTTAGAAGTAGAGTCATCGATATTATTCTCCTCTTTGGAGGTTTCAAAAAAGATTAATAAAGGCCCTCAAGGGATGTGGGGATTAAATAATTGGCCGGAGATACATCCTAAGGGGGCTAGGGATAGGGCTCTTATTATCCTTAAAGAAGAAAAAAGGCCTCTTCACTTCAGGGATGTGGCTCGACTTATTAAAGAAAGCGGGATGGTAGATTCTTCTAAGGAGGTCTACCCACAGACCG
>CAZIIL010000036.1:0-5693 GCA_964539465.1 uncultured Candidatus Saccharibacteria bacterium | reverse complement strand
AGACATGCTTTGTTTTAAAAACTATTTTGGCTTTATTAAACATTGCTATCATTGTCCTGTTTGCTTTGTATTTGGTGAGTTTTATTGCTTTTACTCTGCGGGTAAGCGGAGTATGGTATCTGTCTGGATTTGGCTTTCGTGGTGTTGGAACTTTACTTCATTCTTTGCCCTGGCTTTTAATTTTAATAGATATAACTTTGGTTGTGGTATTAGAAATACTTGTTAAACGTTTTGCTTTTGCTTATCGTCAACCGATTCTTTATTCAATCCTGGCTATTCTTGCGCTTGCGCTTTTAGGAGGATTTGTCATTGATAAAACGCGACTTCATCAACCTCTTTTTCGCCAAGCCCAAGAGGGACATTTGCCTGTAGCAGGGAAATTCTATCGCGACTTTGGTATGCCAAAATTTCGTAACGTGCATCGTGGTATTGTTTCTGACATAATAGAGAACGGTTTTCTTATTGAGACGCCACGAAAAGAAATTTTAACCGTAATCACCAATTCTAAAACCCGTTTTCCATACGGGATAGGCATTGAAAAAAATGATACCGTAGTAGTTTTAGGAGAACGAGATAACGGTACAATACAGGCCTTTGGCGTTCGTAAAATTGATGACAATCTTGATATTTCCCCACAACGTCATATGCCAATGCCGGATCATACGCCCATGTATTGAATAGATGATTTACGTTAGGCATTATAGGTGTTTAAGGCAACCGCTTCCATAAGCTTTAATTAATAAGATGAAAGAAAAACCCTGCTTGATTGTAGTAATAACAGAAAGATAGAGTAAAAACCTTTCCGAGAATCTTGTTTCCGTTTTGTTTAAGAATAAAGGTCTATCAATAGTTTAGTAATAAAAAAGCAATGAAATTATGAAAAAATTTCTAATCGCCGCACTATTAGCAATTGGGATATTCAGTCTTGTGGGAGTAAGCATAGTTTCGGCTCAGGGGTGGTTTAAGGGAGGTCTTAATCTTGACCCAGAACAAATTGTTCAAAGGCAGAATCAGATGTTTAAAAACAGGGCAGAATTACTCGGCATTAGCATTGACCAAATAAAAGAGTACTGGGCGCAAGGAAAAAATATGCAGGAAATTATTGAGGAGTTGGGAGTTAATAAAGAGGAGTTAGGAGAAAAGATAGAGCAAGTTTGTCAAGGAAGAATACAAGAGCGTTTGCAAATTTTGGTTAGCAATAGAGTAATAACCCAAGAGCAGGCTGACCAGCGCCTCCAGGCGCTCGGGGAACAATCCGAAAAGAGGGGATTTCACAAAGATTTTCGCGTAGGACGTGATAGGAGATTTGGTTTGAAAAAGGATTTTGGTCGGTAAATTAATCACTAATTCAAGAAAATTTGAAGTACTCCATTTCAAAACGATGTTTAATGGAATGGAGTTTTCAGATTTTCTTTTAAGCGCATTATACCTGCAAAAACTTTTCATAGCTTTATTTATTAAGAATGTTATATGTTTTCTAAAATATTTAAATTAATACTCAAATATAAATTCATTGCAGGAATAGGTCTGATATTGATTATCATTGGCAGCTATTTTGGTTATCAGGGGTTGGTTAAAGATAAAAATGCAGCGCAATATGCTACAGCAGCAGTTGAAAAAGGCACGTTGATTGTTTCTCTTTCTGGAGGCGGCCAAGTATCTACCGAAGACCAGATAGATATTAAACCAAAAGTTTCTGGTGACGTGGTTTATGTTGGCGTTCAAAACGGCCAAGAAGTGAAAGCCGGCGCTTTGCTTGTCCAAATAGACAGCCGCAATGCTCAAAAAGCAGTACAAGACGCTGAAACATCGCTCGAGACAACCAAACTTGAGTTGGAGGAATTATTGCAGCCAGCAGATGCATATTCCCTAATGCAGGCAGAAAATGCCTTAATTCAAGCAGAGGATAATCTTACTAAATTAGAATTTACTCAAGAAAGTAAATACCAAGACGCTTTAGACGCAATAGAAAAAGCAGAAGATAATTTAGAAAAGGCCTACGAAGATGCTTTTAATACAGTAGCTGATGCTTTTCTAGATTTACCGACACTTATTACTAGTCTAAAGAATATTTTGCATAGCGATGAAATAGCCGAGGATTATTGGAGCGGAGTTGGTCCATATCAATCTAACCAATATATATATGTAAATGCTTTTAGTGATAAGTATCGAGATAAGATGTATTCATTTCTTGATAGCGCCGAAGATAGCTATAAAACAGCCAGAGAGGATTATGACCAAAACTTTGAAAATTATAGAGATGCTAGCCGTTATTCTGATAAAGAAACCATTGAGGCCTTATTAAACCAAACAATAGAAACCACTAAAGCGATAACAGAGGCAGTAAGAAGAGAGACCAATATGCTGGATTATTGGGTTGATTCTCAATCTCAATACGATAGACAGATTTACGCCAAAGTAATCGAATATCAATCAGACCTAAGATCTTATACCTCAAAGACTAACAGTCATTTATCAGGCCTTTTGTCTGCCCAAAGAACCATTGAAGACAATGAAGAATCTAAATTAAACGCAGAGCGAAATTTGATAGAGATGGGACAAAATAACCCACTTGATTTAGCCGCGGCGGAACGAAGCATCAAGGAAAAAGAAGAATCTTTGGTTAGAGTAACATCTGGCTCTGATGAGATTGATGTTAGGGCAAGAGAGATTGCTGTTGAGCAGAAAGAGGATGCCCTACTTGATGCGCGGCAAAACTTAGCTGACCATTATATTTATGCGCTTTTTGATGGGGTTGTTACGGATATAAATATCAAGAGAGGAGAATCGATTTCTTCAAATACTGCTTTAGCAACACTTATTACTAAGCAAAAGATAGCTGAAATTACTGTCAACGAAATTGATATTGTTAAAGTTAAAAATGGGCAAAAAACGAATATCACTTTTGATGCAGTTGAGGATTTAAATATTACAGGAGAAGTAGTAGAAATTGACACTCTTGGCGCAGTAACGCAAGGCGTAGTGACTTATGGCATTAAGATTGCCTTTGATACTTCTGATGAGCGAATCAGACCAGGAATGAGCCTTTCTGCATCGGTTATTACAGATGTCAGACAGAATGTCCTTCTCGTTCCTAATTCGGTAGTAAAGCAACAAGGAAATACAACGTATGTAGAAACAGCGAGTGAAACAATCACACAATCCAAAAGAGCTACAGATAATATATCAGGTGTAGTTCCAATATCTGCTCTTGATATTAAAATGCAGTCAATTCAAGTAGGCCTATCTAACGATACTATGACAGAAATTCTTGATGGACTTAAAGAAGGTGATATTGTGGTCACCCAAACGACAATTTTAAGCTCTACTAAAAATGAATCGCAACAAAATATGGGCAGTAACGGACAAATGCCTGGTGGAATGATAAGGATGATGCGCTAATACTATGATTAAAGTCCAAAACATTAGTAAAATTTACAAAAGCAGTTCCATAGATGATTCACATCAGGCAGTGGAGACAAGGGCTCTTTGGAATGTTTCCTTTTCTATAAAAAAAGGTGAATTTGTGGCTATTGTAGGTCCGTCTGGTTCTGGCAAATCAACTTTAATGCATATTTTGGGAGTCCTTGATTCTCCCACTAGCGGTGAATATTTGCTTGATGGATATAATGTTTCTAAATGCAACGACAACGAGCTTGCAGATATTCGTAAAAACAAAATTGGTTTTGTTTTCCAGGCATATAATCTTTTGCCAAGAGCCAGTGTCTTAAGAAATATTTTTCTTCCCTTGATTTACGCAGGAATGGGCAGAGAGAAACGTAAAAAACTTGCTGAAAAAGCATTAAATGACAGCGGTCTTAATAAATCGCATTTTTACCATCTTTCAAATCAATTATCGGGCGGGGAGATGCAGAGGGTTGCTATTGCCCGCGCTCTAGTAAACAATCCTTCTTTAATTTTAGCTGATGAGCCAACAGGGAATCTGGATAGCAAAACTGGCGAAATTATTTTAGAAACCTTTAGAAAATTGAATAAGGAAGGTAGAACAATTGTTTTAATAACTCACGAAAAATATATTGCTGAGCACGCAGATAGGATTATTAAGATAAAAGACGGAGAAATCACAGAAGATACTCAAGCCCATAAATCGATGGCATTTAAGGAAATTGAGAGATAAATATGCTTTTCATTGATTTGGTTGAAGAAACATTTTTTGCGATTCTGGCGAATAAAGTCAGATCTGGCTTGACTGTATTGGGTATTGTTATCGGTATTGGTTCTGCTGTGGCTATGATTTCTATAGGACAGGGCGCTACAAGCAATATCTCGGAGAATATACAATCTGTGGGTTCAAACTTATTAGTTGTTATGCCTGGGTCGCAAAAGGGTGTTGGGATGCAGGTTAGGGGCGGAATGGGTTCAGCCAGCACTTTGATTCTTGAAGACGCAGAAGCAATTACCGAGCAAATCTCTAACATAGAAGCAATTGCTCCTGAAGTTTCTGCAAGGAAACAAGTTGTGGTAAAGGGCGCGAATACGAACACGAGCATTTATGGAATCACCGCGAGTTATGCCAAAGTCAAAAACATTGAAATTGAAATAGGGAGTTTTATTGCTGACCAGAATATAAAGAAAAATTCAAAAGTTGCTGTCTTAGGTCCTACCACAAGAGACGATTTATTTGGCGAGAACGCAAATCCGGTCGGACAAAAAATTAAGATTGAAAAAATAGAATTCACAGTAATTGGAATTACAAAATCAAAAGGAGGAACAGGATTCGGAAGCTCTGATGACCTTATTTACATGCCAATCAGCACGGCTCAGCGTTATTTTACAGGGAGTGACTCCATAAGCAGTATTAATATTCAAATTGAAAAAGAAGATTTGATGACTGTGGCGCAAGAAGAGATTACAAATCTGTTATTGATAAGACATAACATCGGCAATCCGATAAATGCGGATTTTAGCATTATGAATCAGGCAGATATTATAGAAACAATGTCTGACATATCAGGAACACTTACACTGCTTTTGGGAGCGATTGCAAGCATATCTCTTATTGTCGGAGGCATAGGGATTATGAATATGATGCTTACAACAGTTACTGAAAGGACAAGAGAAATCGGTTTGCGTAAATCTTTGGGCGCCAAAAATAAAGATATCTCGCTCCAATTTTTGGCAGAGTCCGTCACCCTCACTTTTGTGGGGGGTATTGTAGGGGTTATTTTAGGTTGGGTGGCGGCCGTGTTGGTTACTAAATTAAGCGGGACAACCACTGTTGTGACTGCCTGGTCTGTTTTTTTAGCATTTGCAGTATCTGCATTTATTGGAATTGGTTTTGGTTATTATCCGGCCAGACGCGCCGCATCGCTCAATCCAATAGAGGCGTTGAGATATGAATAGGGTAAAAACCATATAATTGCGGCGTTCGGTCGAAAAATAAGAATAAATTCCTCTTTTTCCTCCTCACTTGCAATTATAACAAAATCGTCCGGTCAAGCGATTTGATAAAAATTAACAATAAAAAATGTCAATATGAAAAAAGTATTACCAATCATTATCGTGCTCATTATAATCGGTGGAGGGGCATTTTACAGCGGAATGAAATATGCTAAAAGCAAAGAAGGTCTGCAGAATCTTAAAGATCTTTCTACTGAAGAGCGTCAAGAAATGTTTCAGAAGATGGGCGCTAATATGGATTCTGCACTCAAGGGCGGACGAGTTATGAAAGA
>CAZIIL010000035.1:0-5775 GCA_964539465.1 uncultured Candidatus Saccharibacteria bacterium | reverse complement strand
GATGGGTTGGATTAATAAAAAGAAATAAAAATTGAGGATTCTTAAATTTACCTCCACCCAAAACATGAAAAAAGGAATTATTCTCTTTCCTACATCTTTCGCAGTTGTCAAATTCATGATAAAGGGCAGAGAGTTGTTTTGGAATTTGGTTACTCATAGTTTCAATTCTTCCATTTTTTAGCCATATTTCTTTATTTTATTACAAAAGCCTTTCTTGGGGATATTTTTGGAAAGCATAATTGTAAATCAAGTAAAAAGCCGCATAACCTTTGTACTCACAAAATGATTCAAGAAATTCCCTTGTTCTTTTTTCAGAAATTCTTTGCTCTTCATCTAAATATTTTGTAAGGGCGGTTCGTAAAGCTAGATCACCAGCTGGTAAAGCATCGTATCTTCCCATTCCTCTGCACATCACATATTCAACCGTCCAGGGGCCAACGCCTTTAATTTTGGTTAAAACATCTAAAATCTTTTGTTTATCCCATTTTTCCATTTCCTCTAAATCTATTGTTCCATTAGCCACTTCTTTGGCAACATTAACAATATAATTAGATTTTCTAAGGCTAAATTTAAGTTCTTTAATTTTTTCCGGCTTGGCTTTGGCTAATGATTCAGCACAAGGAAAAGCATAGTATTTTTTATTGCCAATTTCCAGCGCATCGCCATATTTCTCTACCAATCTTTTTCTCATTGAGATTGCTACTGGCAAAGCAATCTGCTGTTCAGTAATCGCAATAATCAGAGCCTCAAATATGGTTGGAGTTTTGGGAGCTTTTAGGCCATAAAGTTTTTTAATTATTTGAGCAAACTTTTTATCTTCTTTGGCAATTTTATAGAATCCCTTGATATCTTCTTCTGCTCCTAATATCCATTTCATTTTTTCTTCGATAATCTTTTTATCAACTATATTCGGTAAAATCTCAACAGAAAGTTTCGGCCTCTCTGTTGAACCTATTGATTTTACTTTTACAAGATAAATCTTGTTTTTGATTTTTAAAGTTCGTTGATAAATTCCCTTATCATAATAGTCAACACATTGGACTGGAAATCTTGAATAAAGATTTCCAACCAAGTCAAAATTGAATGGCTCTTTGGGTTTAATAAAAAATCTCATTGATCTAATTCTATCATAATCAAAACAAAAGCCCGAACAAGAATTCGGGCTTTTGTTACGCGTCTCGGTCTCGGGAACGGACTC
Organism: uncultured Candidatus Saccharibacteria bacterium; assembly: GCA_964539465.1. Taxonomy (GTDB): domain Bacteria; phylum Patescibacteriota; class Minisyncoccia; order Minisyncoccales; family CAYTKG01; genus CAZIIL01. The sequence continues at coordinate 4,577 of CAZIIL010000035.1, read as the reverse complement.
GCTAACGTACTCCATGGTTCCTGCCTTCGGAATATTTAGGATAAAAATAGAGAGACGTTTATTCATAGGTCTCTCTTTTTAGTTATAAAGATGGCGTCCTCCCCTTTACTTACATCTCAGGACCTTGAGAGACTGGTTCAGCCTTAATCCTCTGCAAAAACTGCAAGGCTGAGATTTGTTTATCAAGAAAAGAGCTTACATCAGCAGCACCGGCTGTTAGTGTTACTTTTTGTCCATCTTCAAATTCGCAATTTACTACAATTCTTTCTGCCCCGGGATTATTATCAGTAGCTACTGCCAGAATATAAGTCCAAATAGAAAGAAGCTCCTCTTTCTCTTCAAAATTGATTGACTGGTTGTAATTCACAATTACCTCGCTCCCTTCTGTTTTAACTGACTCTACAGAAATTTCTTCTGCCGCCAATTCTTGAGACATGGCTCTTTCTCTAAATTTAGTTAAAGCAAAAAGGAAGGCAAGCCGGATTACAAAAACTCCGACAGCAAAAACAATGATAATCAGAAAAATTCTTAAAATTAATTTCTTTTTAGCCATAGAATTAATATCCTCTAATTCTTTCTTCGAGTATTTCGGTCGGATAAAGTGTCCCCTTGTGCCCGTAGTAAGCGCCCCCGGGCCTTACTGTTCTTTCCACAATCGCTTCGTTGTCTAAGGAATGGCAAGAAAAATTAATAAAAAAATCTTTATTTAAACAATCCGTATTCATCTCTTTTGCCATCTGAAGGGCCACGTTTTTGCTGTAATCTCTTTGAAAAAATCTATAAGCAGCTTGGAAAAACTGACTTGGCAGTCCATCTGGCTCAATCTCTTCCAAAGAGCAGTAGTATTGATGGGCTATGTTAAAAACGGCAGTTGCCTCAGGATCTACCATGTACTCAAAGGATTCATTGCTGTCTTTGGGGTACACAATCTCTACTTGATAGCCCAGCTCTTCAAAAAGCATCTGGGCGGCTGCAGTCTGCTGTGTAATTGATTCAAGCCAAAACTTCCTATATGAATCAATGCTATCGCTGTAAATAATGTAGGCCTTTTTACTTTCTCCCATCTTGTTGTCAAAATCTTCAATATCTATACCCAAAACATCTTTTACAAACTCTACTTTTTCTTCCCTTGTCCGCTCCTCTTTTCCTGTCAAAATCGGCTTTTGTTCAAGGTATTCTGATTCAATCCTTTGTGAGATATCTGCCCTAGAAACACCTCCTTCCTCCTTCTGCTCCTGTTGTTGCTCTTCTGAAGATTCTTCTGCTGAAATCAGCTCCTCTAGCATCTTTTCTTCTTCTGGACTCAGCTCCGTCTCAGTTTTTTCCTCTATCGTTGCCGCAAACTTTAGATTGCTACCCTTAATATCAGCAATCTCGCCCGTAACAGTATCGCCTTCTTTTCTTGCTGACCAGGTTCTTGATGCTTCTTCCGTCCTGATCGCCTTTCCTTCCGGATCACAACTCTCAAAAATTATCCGGACATTGCCCTCCAAGTGATTACCACTAGCTGTCCCAGAAAAAAGAAATCTATCTTTAAAATCCATCATACCTACAAGCTGAACTGGGCATTCAGAACAAGGACGAGCATACCATCTGCAGGCGATGTCGGAGATCTCACCAACTCCAGAAACCTGACCCTGTTCAGAAACCTCTAAAGATAAGCTCTTTGTTTTTAAGGGCGGACACTCAATCTTAACAATGTCGGCATGATACTCTCTCACGCTTTGTTCCACCTTCGCTTTCCGAAAAGCCACATAAGACTCGACTTGAAAACTGCCATGAGCCCAAAACGCCGCTTGCTCTTGCTCTTCTCCTTGCTCTTCTGACCTTAAAAACCACAATGGGTCAAAAGCATAACCATGACGAGCAAATATAGTGAATAAAACAGAAAAAAAGATAACCGTGTAGATTGATTTTTTAAATTTACCTTTTGACATAATCATATTTACAACTGGTTTTAGGTTCTCTAAAAAGATTCATAATTCTTAAATTATCTTATCTTTAATTATTTTATCACAAACCAAAAACCCGAACAAGAATTCGGGCTTTTGTTTTACGCCTCTGGGTCCGAGAGACCAAGCACAAGCCTGCTCCCCATACAGAACGCATTCAGAACTTTTGATTGGAACAGAATTAAGGAAGAAATGATGAGCTTTGAGGTTTTAATGAATCAAAGTTGGCATTTATTTTCTATTCAAAAAAAAGACAACCTTAGGTTGTCTTTTTGCCACCCCTCTCCGTGGCTATCTTCCGTCAAGTTTCGTAACCTTGACTTCTTTGGCCGATACCGAATTAACTCTATATCGACCACACATGAGATTTAGAATTTGCCCCACTTTGGGCAAATTTTCGGGCTTGTAGTTCGTCACAAGTTTTCCATTTTGATCTCTCATCGGAATCACCCTAAAATCACCTTCTTTCTGTTTGTGAATGAACTTCTAAATCCACGTTCATTCTAATAAAAAATCTCTTAGAAAGCAATTTTTCTGGAAAATTTCTCCGGCGATAGAACTCGAACCCCTCTCGGTCGCCCTAACGGGATAGGCGTCTCGGTAGCAAAAGCAAACTCAAATTTTAATTAATGCGGAAAAAGAATTTCAGCCAAACACCAAAGTAATACGAAAAACCCAATTACTGTAGATAAAAATATAAGAATGGAATAATCATTCTTTTTCATAATACCAACGATACCAGTAAAAAAAGCTGCGATTCCGGAAATAAACCCGATTAACATCGGCAAGACCACCCCGGGCCTGACAACAATATCGTGCGGTATTGTTTTTCCGGCAAGAACAGATTCATAAAAACTTACAAATGACATGCCGATATAAAAAAATATTGGCATTACAACAATTAATGCAATAGACCATTTACCTAAAATAGTTTTTGGAATAAGTTTAATTATCATTTTGTCTCCTTTTGATATTCAAAATAGGAATAAGCAATCGTGTAGACAGCGACTAGAAGCGCGGGAACAAGGATAAAATAGAAGGAATAATTGGGAAAAAATATTCCCAAAATAGCGATTAAGCCGGCGATCTTAAAAAGCTTTCCGCCAATTTTATGAGTTTTCTCCCAGACCTTTTCATTGCTTAAGGTCCAAGGCGTTCTGATGCCAATAAACCAGTTCCTTTTTGTGTTTTCTACCAAAATTCCGCAGTAATAGAAAAGTATACTAATGGCTGGTACCATCATTTGGCCCATATCAAACCTGAAACCGAGGGTCCAAAAAATGGTTAAAAGATAAATATATAATAGAAAAGCCATTATTAAAACTATAAAGGCGCCAAAGTGCTTCCTGAATCTTTTAATGTTTTCTTTCAGAGGGTCTATCTTGGGAATCAGAATTAAAAGCAAAAACATTATCAAAGAAACAATCGGCATTAAAAACAGCCCCCAGAACTTTGACATATAACCGTCTACCTCCCCTTTAATATTCCAATGGGAAGCCATTGTCTCTGGCATTTGGGGGTAAAAATATATCCCAATGCCAAAAGATATTAATATGGTGGCTATAATTACTAAATAACTTTTCTTCATGTTATTTTATTCTATCAAAAAACCGCCGAAATGGCGATTCTTTATTCTTAAAACTCATCTCCCCTACTCGGTCTAGAACCTGGGTTTCAGGAAAAAATTCGGGGGATTTTAGACGTGTCTCACAACACCTCTCTCGGGGTGTTTTTAAGCTAAAATGAGCCGAGCGAGACAGTGCTTAAGGACATATTCCGGTGTCTCTTTATTATATATCTTTAATTTATTCTATTGCTAATCTTATTAATCCTAAGTGTTTTTTATATTTTATGCCTTTTAAAGAACTTTATCTGATTAAGAACCCTTAACTAAATTAAAAAGATTATAACAACCTAAAAACTGTTATTTTTGACAATAAGAACAGTATCTACTCATCCTTCCTGCAATTTTTACCTTTTTAATTGTTTCTTTTTGGCACCGGGAACATTTTTGACCTTCTTTTCCATATACTTTTAAAAAATTTATAAATTTACCTTTGCGTCCTTCAGCATCTACGTAGTTATTAAAAGTTGTCCCCCGATATTTAATGGATAAATTTAAAGTATCTTTTATGGCCTTATATAGTTTTCTAATTTCTTTTGTAGTAAAAGTATTTATTTTCCTAAATGGTAGAATGTGAGCTCTAAAGAGACTCTCATCAGTATAAATATTCCCTAATCCTGCTACGTATTTTTGATTTAGCAAAAAGGTTTTGATATTTCCTTTCCTATTTTCTAATAATTTTTTAAAACTTGATAAACTAAATTCTATACCAAGAGGATTTAAACCTAGTCTGTCTTGAATTTCTTTCAATCCCTGAGGACTAACTACTTGCCAAAATCCGAATTGGCGTTGATCATTATAAAATAACTTAGACTGGTCTTGAAAATGAATTATCAAATGAGTTTGTTTATTTGGTAAATCGAATTGATTATTTTCCACGCTGTGGCCACCAGCTATTACTTTATCTTTGTTTATGTAAATAATTTGCCCGGTCATGCGTAAATGGACAACAAGATATTCATTTTTTTGAGATAATTGAATAATAATAAATTTCCCCCATC
>CAZIIL010000034.1:0-6195 GCA_964539465.1 uncultured Candidatus Saccharibacteria bacterium | reverse complement strand
GATTGATGGGGAGTTTGAGCGGTGATTACATCTGGTTCTTGATTCCGATTTATGGCGCTGATTCCACTGTCTTGGGAAATGCCGTTGCTATGGAGGCAAGTTCAGGCGGAGAAGGCGGGCGGGCAACCTATTTCTTCAGGATAGTTAAAAGGAGTGACTATTCGAAATTTGGAGAGGATAAACTTCATCAGATTGCCGATAAATTTCTGCAGCAAATCAATAAAGCAATGCTTGAGATTAATTTTCGAAGAGAACCAATCTATTTATCTGAAGAGGAATTGAACAAACCACAGCATGCAAGGTACAGATTCAGCATTGCAAAGATTCCGGCTCTTCGGTTGCTGAGAGAGCATTTCATCGGCAGGGTAATCCACTCTTCTCCTGAACAATGGCAAAACGACGTAAAAGCCCTATTAAAGTTTAATGTCTCAGAAGAAAGGCCAGTGTCTCAGATATGATATTAATTTAGCGGAGAGAATTTTATTCAGATTCAAGGCGCTTAGCCGTGAAATGTGTCAAATTTGACACACGAGCGGCTAAGCAACAAAGAAGCTGGATAAAATTCGCCCGCCTGAGGGGAAGCGAAATAATGGACCAATTCCTTCGTCACTTCCTCCTCGAAGTGTCCTAAAGAACACATCTTCGTCGTTGCTCCTTGAGCTTGGTCCACTCTTTCGCTTCTAAATGAACGTCATATTTGAGACACTGGCCCAATAAACGATGGGAAAAAGTCGAGATGCCTATTGATAATGATTAACTATTCCTGTAGTGGATGAAGTGAATTTAAAAGATTTTAAAATTGAATTGCCAAAAAATTGGCAGGAATCTTCGAGATCTGGAAGCGAAAGTCAATTTTTCGTTTGGATTAATCATATAAGTCCATTAGCCCATATAGACCCTAAGACATTTCAAGACCAGGCCCTTCCCTCGTCAAGCGATAAAATAATTATTACCAAAGTAGGTATTCCCCGATTTGGTCCGCCGCCCCTAAAGGGTTTTTACGAAATGATGAAAGGGCTTCTTTCGGTCGGTTCTCTTCCGGGATGGACTTCTCAAAAAATTGATAAATTATGGAAAGGAATAACTGAAACCCCTGGTCTTGAACGGCCAGGGGAATCTGATTTTAGCGCTGATATTTCGATTGCCAGATGTGAAACCAAGGAGATTGCCGAACAGCAATTTAAAAATATGGCTTTAATGCCGACTAAGGGTTTTAATGTGCCTGTGCCGGGAGGAGTTCAAATACCGGGAATGCCTAAAAATATGACTTTTACTGAATTGCTGGGAAGTGGTATTTATGAAAAATATGTGCCGGAACATCTGGAAAAAATGAAAAAGCATATGTCCAAAGAACAACTGAAAGAGGCGGAAGGACAAATAAAGAAATTGAAAAAATATATGTCTAAAGAGCGGCTGGGAGAAGCGAGGTCTGCTATGAAAGAAGTTCAAAAAGAAATGTCAAAAGTAGAACAAGACCTTTCAAAATCAGGCGTCAAATTCCGGGAAGGAGAATACTTGGGATGCAAAGCTATTTATGTAGAAGGTAAAAATCCCAGCCCAAAGCCAAGGTTAGAATCAAGTTCATCGTCAGGAAAAATTGGCAATGGCACGGGTATGGGCGCGGGCGGCGGTTATATTACTCTTGACCCTTTGCCTAAGATTTCTCAGCCATACCAAGAAAAAAACATTGCTTATCAGGCGATTTTAGTTAAAAATTTTATTATTACAGGAAGCTTATTATGGCCGATTACCGCTCTGCCGTCAGGCCGCACCCCTTGCTATTCATTAACTCAAACCAAACAAAAAACTCACTTTACTCAAGAGGAGGGGATAAGATATAAATATATAGATATTGTGCCGGTCGTGAGCAATATCGCCAAACAAGGTTATTTATACAAGGAAGAGGTAGAGGGGATTTTTGAAAAAATAATTGCGTCATTATCAGTCAGAAGATGACTCTGTTTTCCGGAGATCTCCGGATCTCCCGGATATCGGATTTCCGGGATTGAGTATTTCCGGGATTGAGAAAATTTTAATTTATGGCTGAAGAACTAAAAATTGGAGTTTGCGGCATTATTTGCGGTAAGTGTCCCCTGTATATAAGCAAAAAATGTAAGGGATGCAGTCCTGAAATTCCTGCTAATATTTGTCCATTGCCAAAATGCGCTAAAGCCAAAGGAATAAAGCTTTGCTTTGATTGTCCCGAGTTTCCTTGCGAAAAGAATTATAAGGGCGGTCCTATAGTCCATAATTTACTAGATTATTGGAAGAAGCAGAAACAGGCGGAATAAGCCGTAGGGAAAAATTTAAAGGTAGCCTTTTAAAAAATTCAAAGGCTACCTTTTTAAGAGAATTCAGGAATCTTGCTGGAGTATTTACGCTGAGCTTGCTGAAGTGGTATGATAAGAATATCAAGGTCAGACGCTATAAAGTAAATAGATTGGGGATAAGGGAAAGAAATAATTTTTTATTTAATATGGCGCAACAACTGTCACCAGAGATTGAGAAACTTATTGAGCGATACCAAAGAAATCTGCGAGCTCAAAAACTCCCCAAAAGGGTTCCGACTATTCATGTTGATAAAGTTGCCCATAGGGTTGCGGCTTTGTATGAGAAGATTCGCCGAGTTATTGATTGGAAAGAGGAGCATTTAGTTCGGAGGACGGCGATAGAAAGAATCTTAAAGAGAATGCTCCTTTCCGAGATTTCAGGGGCATTAATAACTGCTGACCTTAATGCAGGAGAAATCGCTGAGTCCCTTGTGACTGAATTGGTTCGAGGCGGTCATCTTCCCAATGACAGTATCCCATGTTCTTGGGCAGTTAGGGTGGAGCGGGTTTTAGCTAAGTATATCTATATTCTTGGAAACTGCTCTAAGGAGGATACGATTTCTGAGTCAAAGAAGAAGATCGACCTTTATCATTGGCTTTTGTCTGTTGCTGCCTGCGAGGTAGAGGATGTTCTTTCTCCTCCAGTAAAAGAAGAAGCGCTCATTGAGTGTATGACTAATATTATGGCAGGGGCTATTTCTGGTAATTCTGATTTTACGCTTAATAATGAAGAAAAATGGACACAAACTTATATCGCAGTTCATCGAGCGCTTTTCCATTTGGATTCTCCTATAATTGCCTACCATCTTCTCTCCCGCAGATATGCGGATTGGAGCAAAATTTCTTTTTCTCGCCTTGAAGAGATAAATAATCAGATATTTGATATTGCTGAAGACATTGGGGCTGAACTGGACCATCCTCTTGCCGGTCATTTCTCCATGATATGTGAGCAGTACGATACCGTCTATCTGCTTTTGGGAGACGCTCTTGAGCTTTTATCTGGGAAGCCCGATGGAATTCCCATGGAGTTTGCTAGCCAGCCCAGATTAGAAGACCTCATAGATATTGCTTATCATAGGAGGTTAAAAACTCTCAAGTCCAGATTATTAAGGATGGCGGTCTATTCCACGCTGTCAATTTTTGTAAGTTCTGCCCTCTCTCTATTTATTGTCGAGGCGCCCTTGGCTAAACTAGTCTATGGAGAGTTTAGCCCCTTTGCCATGATGATTGATATTTTATTCCCCACTGTTTTGATGTTTCTTCTCGTGGGATTAGTGAGGCCTCCGTCGAAAAAGAATCTTGGTCGGGTAATGGCTCATACCAAAAGTGTTGTCTACCAAGGGAGAGGGGATATTTACGAGATTAAGGTTCGCAAGGGGAAGAGGGTTATAATGGGCCTTTTCACAAAATCCTTGTTTATTCTCTTCACTATTATTTCTCTTGGTATTACTGTTTTTATTTTTTATCTTTCCGGTATTCCTATAAGCTCTATTATGATTGACACAGCCAATATCGCAGTGATTGTTGGCGCGGCTCTTTGGATTCGTGAACGAAGCAGAGAACTTATAGTTGGTATGGAGGAGCGTGGCTTTCTGACACTTCTCTTTGATTCTTTGACTGTGCCTATAGCAAGATTTGGCAGTTGGCTGGCGGTTAAGTGGAGAAAGTTCACCTCTGTAAGCATCATTTTTACAGCTCTGTTAGATATGCCGTTTGTGGCTTTTATCGACTTCATAGATAGCTGGAACCAGTTTCTTAAAGAACAAAAAAGGGGAATCCGTTGAATCTATGGATATCCGATATCCATAGATATATTTATGACAAAAGAAATGATTATTTATCTGTTTATTTTTTTCATGGCTTTCTCAAGCATTCTTTTCTTATTTTGTTTTTCTTCGAACAGCCTTGTTTTTAACCTCCTAAGCCCTGCCAGGCAGTTTTCTAAAGAGGCAGTGAGTTTGTATCCATATGGCAACGAGCAGATAAGCATTAATAAGGTACTAGTTAGAATATATTATTGCCAGCCGCAGGGCGGGAGTGGGACTATTATTGAAGATTGGAAAGGGGTATTGAGCAACACAGTAGGGGAAGTAAGTGAGTTTTATCGGCTTCAGTTTAACTATAATATGGAAATGAATTTTGAGATTTATCCGCAGATTGTTTATTTAAGCCATTCAAGCGAGTATTTTGCTGGATTAATAATCGAGGATTTTATTAGAGAACTAATTGAAGAGCATTCAGAGTGTCAGTCCTTAAGAGCCATCTCGAGTGGGGTTGAGAATGAAATCAAAGATGACAAAGAATGGAAATTGAGTGATAAAAGAGTAGATGATTTTTATGTGGTGAATTTGTTTGTTTTGGGGCTTGATATCAATACCTTGCAGACAAAAGGAACAAAGATACTTGGCTTGAATGATGAAAGCAATAACGCTCTGGTTTTTTCGACAGGATTTATTAATGGTGAGTTGAAAGATTTCTATGGCTCAATAGTGAGTCATGAAATCGGTCATAGCTTGGGTGTGCCCAGATTTTACAGCTATTCAGGCGATGCAGTTAAATCATCTGGGATAATGGGAGGAGGGCTCACCAGAAAGTTGAGAGATAATTATTTAAAATATCAGATAAAAGAAGAAATGACGGATTAAGGAGTAAAGCAATTTTATGCCTAAAGCAAAGAGAAAAAAGTATTCCAAATTCCGAAACAAGGTTTTGACAATTTTACTATTTATTGGGATTTTCCCCTTATTGATTATTTCTTTTGTTAGTTTGACAATAGTAATCAAAACAAGGTTGGAAAATGTCTCTGAACTTCAATCGCAGGCTCTGGATGCTGCCAGTGAAAAAATAAAAGGATATTTAGACCGAAAAATGAGCGTGTTCAATTTAGTAATTGATTTGAATCCGGATAATATCTCAGAGATTGATATTAGCGGGTTGAAATTTATTGCTCAGGGGCTGAAAGAAGCAGCCGGAGATGTCAAAGAAATCAGTTTCATTGATAAAAACGGCGAAGAGATAGTTAAAGAATCAGAAGTCCAAGGTACGGAATTAATCTTTTTGAAGAATGTTGGCCAGGAAGAGGCCTTTAAAACAGCGATATCGGGAGAGGACTATATTGGTCCAGTTTATTACACGCTATCCGGGCCAATTGTGCATATTGCTTCTCAAATTGAAAACAAAGACCGCCGGATCATCGGTGTTATATCCGCCGAGATTAGCCTAAAACCAATTCAAGAAGAAATTTCTCAATCAGGAGTAGGAGAAGAAGGTTTTATCTATCTGGTGGATGGGAGCGGCAGCTTGATTGCTTCTTCTAATGAGGACTTTGCTTATCAAGGTGAAAATCTAAGTTATATTCCGCTGGTTGTAGATGTTCTTAAGGGCGAGATGCATAACGGTTTATCAAAAGAAGACAGGTATGAGAATTCTCTGGGGGCAACGGTAATTTTTTCTGGTCGGCGTCTGGAGGTGCCTGGCTGGTCAATTATTTTAGAATGGCCACAAAGAGATGCATTCAGTGTTGTAGGGGTAGTGATAAGATATTTCCTAATAGTTATATCTATTAGTTTGATTTTCATTGTAGTTTTAAGCTTATTTTTTGCGCGGCTGGTGGTAAAGCCAGTAGAAAATCTAAGCATGGGAGCAGGTGAGATTAGCAGGGGCAATTTTGATTACAAGATTAACATTAAGACAGGAGATGAATTGGAAAAATTAGGCGAAAGATTTAACGAAATGCGGAAAGTTCTAAAAGAGAATCAAAGATTAAGAGATGAATTTGTTTTTATAGCTGCCCATGAATTGCGAGCGCCAGTAACTGTTATCAGGGGATATATTTCAATGATTATCGAGGGAGATGCCGGTCCTG
>CAZIIL010000033.1:0-6512 GCA_964539465.1 uncultured Candidatus Saccharibacteria bacterium | reverse complement strand
TTTCATCATTTAACTATTTTCGTTACTACTCCTGCTCCAACTGTTCTCCCACCTTCTCTGATAGCAAATCTTTGTTTCTCTTCAAGGGCAACCGGTACGATTGTCTTAATCTTAAAATTCACAGTGTCGCCTGGCATTACCATCTCTGTATTTTTAGGAAGAGTGATTTTGCCTGTAACATCAGTTGTTCTCATATAGAACTGCGGCTTATACCCGGAAAAGAATGGCTTATGACGGCCACCTTCTTCTTTACTTAGAATATAGGCCTCGGCTTCAAATTCAGAGTGGGGGGTGATGGTCCCTGGTTTCGCTAAGACTTGTCCCCTTTCTATTTCTTCTCTTTTTGTGCCTCTTAATAAGATGCCAACATTATCGCCTGCCATACCCTCTTTCAGCATCTTATTAAACATCTCGACACTCACAGCTACTGTTTTGGCAGTCGGCTTGATTCCTACTATTTCTACATCTTCTCCTGGCTTGATGATCCCTCTTTCTATTCTTCCGGTAGCGACTGTTCCTCTGCCAGCGATTGAGAAAATATCTTCAACAGCCATTAAAAATGGTTTGTCGGTTTCCCGAGCTGGTTGAGGAAAGTAGTCATCTAATGCCTCAATTAATTTCCAGATGGGTTCAGCGGCTGGATCATCGCTTGATTCGGCTTCCAGCGCCTTAAGGGCAGAACCCCTGATTATTGGGATTTCGTCGCCCGGGAATTTATACTTTTTGAGCAATTCTCTTATCTCTTCTTCAACCAAATCCACCATTTCTTTCTCCTGCACCATATCAACCTTATTCAGAAAAACAACTATCCGGGGCAGTCCTACCTGTCTTGCTAAAAGGATGTGCTCTCTTGTTTGAGGCATGGGGCCATCTACTGCGGAAACAACTAATATTGCTCCATCCATCTGGGCTGCTCCAGTAATCATATTCTTAACATAGTCAGCGTGGCCAGGACAATCAATATGCGCATAGTGGCGTTTTGGCGTTTCATACTCCAAGTGGGAAATTGAGATAGTAAGACCCCTTTCTTTTTCTTCTGGGGCGGCATCAATCTCACCAACAGATCTCTGCTTAGATGCGCTAAAACCCTTTAATGACAATACCTTGAGTATTGCCGCTGTAAGGGTAGTTTTTCCGTGGTCAACATGACCAATGGTTCCCACATTCATATGTGGTTTTGTTCTTTCGAATACTTCTTTAGCCATATACTATTAGATCTCTTGCAAAACAATCTTTTCTACTGCAATTTCTATCTTTGAACCACGGCTTTGTAAAAGTTTCTCAATATATACTCTCTATATGTTTCAAAACTTTTACTTTGCTCCCTCTCAAATTTAGAAATTTCGCTGCGAAAAATTATTTCACAAGAGGTCTTTAATGATTATTAATATTGATTAAATTGAATTATACTAAAAAATAGTAAATAGTCAAGCGAAATTAATGCCTTTTATTTTAGCATTATTTCTTTTTTCCTTCAATAATCTCTTTTGCGATATTGTCAGGAACCTTCTCGTAGTGGTCAAATTCCATAGTAAACGTTCCTCTTCCCTGAGTCAAGGAACGTATATCTGTTGCATAACCAAACATTTCTGCTAATGACACCTGGGCTTCAAGAATCTTCAGATTTAAGCGGTCTTTGGTTTCCTTAATCTTTCCTCTCCTGGCGTTTATATCCCCGATGACATCACCAAAGAATTCTGAAGGAATAATGACTTCTAACCTCATTACTGGTTCAAGCAGGATTGGTTTAGCTCTTTTCACCGCATCTTGAAGAGCGATACTGCCAGCGATCTTAAATGCTAACTCTGAAGAATCTACATCATGAAACGAGCCATCATACAAGGATACCTCTATGTCAACCAAGGGATAGCCGGCAACTACTCCCTTTGCCATTGCTTCTTTTACCCCCTTTCCTACTGCCGGGATAAACTCTCTTGGAATAACTCCTTCCTTTATCTCGTTGAGAAATTCAAATCCTTCGCCTCTATTTTTTGGTTTTATTCTTAACCAGACATGACCGTATTGACCTCGTCCACCCGATTGCTTTATATACTTGCCTTCGGCTTTTTCTTCTCTTAAAATCGTTTCTTTATAAGCAACCTGTGGCTTTCCAACGTTGGCTGCTACTCCAAACTCTCTTCTCATCCTCTCGGTGAGGATTTCCAAGTGTAATTCGCCCATCCCCGACATAATAGTTTCTCCTGTTTCTTCATCCTTTTTAATTTTAAAGGTTGGGTCTTCTTGCGCTAATTTTCGAAGAGCATGGTCTAATTTCTCCTGGTCTTCTTTTGTCTTTATCTCTATTTTAACCGATATTACTGGCTCCGGGAAAACAGCTTTTTCTAATAATATTGGCGCTTTCTCATCACAGAGAGTATGTCCAGTGGTGGTTGCTTTCAGACCAAGGGTGGCAGCGATATCTCCGCAAAAAACCTCATCTATCTCCCTTCTTTCATTGGCATGCATTCTTAGCAATCTGCCGATTCTTTCTCTTTTTCCCGTTGCTGGATTCAAGACAAAACTTCCCTTTTTCAGGTGGCCAGCATAAACTCGAAAATAGGTAAGAGTTCCAACATAGGGGTCTGTGGCGATCTTGAAAGCCAGGGCTGTGAAGCTTTCGGAATTCGAATGGGCTCTCTCAATTCCCTTGCCTGTTTTCGGGTCAATTCCTTTTACAGGCGGAAGATCTAAGGGAGATGGCAAGTAATAACAAACAGCGTCCAGCAATGGCTGGACTCCTTTATTCTTCAGCGATGAACCACAGAATACAGGGATGAGTTTATAGGAAATGGTTGCTTTTTTTAAAGCAATCCTAAGATCTTCTGTTAAAATTTCTTCTTGGTTTAGATATCTTTCTAATAATTTTTCATCTTCAGCAACTATTCTTTCAACCAATTTTCCTCTTTCTGTCTTTGCCCTTTCCAATAACTTGGCAGATATTTCTTTTTGTCCTTCCGGACTGGGTTGTCTTTTTTCGTCTAAGAGTGCAATTTCTTTTACAATCTGACCCCACTCGCCTTCAAATTTTATGGCTTTCATCTCCAAGAGGTCAATGACGCCCTCAAAATCCTTTTCTGAGCCGATTGGGAGCTGTAAAGCTACTGCATTAGGAGAAAGTTTCTCCCAGATGGATTCTAAACTCACTTCAAACGAAGCACCGATACGATCCATCTTATTGATAAAACAGATACGTGGAACAGAAAACTTATCCGCCTGCCTCCAGACAGTTTCCGATTGCGGCTCTACTCCGGCTACGCCATCAAATACTACTATTGCTCCATCTAAAACTCGCAAAGACCTTTGAACCTCAGCGGTAAAATCAATGTGGCCCGGCGTATCAATAATATTGATTCGATATTCGTCTTTTTTGTCTTTCCCCTTAAGGTAACCCTGAGGCGTCCAAAAGCAGGTGGTAGCAGCTGCGCTAATGGTAATACCTCTTTCTTGCTCCTGCTCCATCCAGTCCATTATGGCTTGGCCGTCATGGACTTCGCCTATCTTATGGGAAATACCAGTATAGAATAGAACCCGTTCGCTTGTAGTCGTCTTGCCGGCATCAATGTGGGCAATAATTCCAATATCACGTGTTTTTTCTATGGGATATTCTTGAGACATATCTATCTATTCCTGGCAAAATGACCAAAAGCCCTGTTGGCTTGAGCCATCTTGTGGATATTCTCTTTCTTCTTAACTGCGGTTCCAGTATCTTGTGATGCATTGTTAAGTTCTTCAGCCAATTTTTTCTTCATAGGCTTTCCTTTTCCAGCATTGGCTGCTTTGATAATCCACCGCATTGCTAATGTTAAACTTCTTTCTAGTTCGACCCGATAAGGCACCTGATATGTGGCCCCTCCCACCCTCTTTGGCCTTACCTCCATCTGTGGAGAAGCATTATCTAATGCCTGCTTAAAGATTTCTAAAGGTTCTTTTTTTGTTTTTTCTTTAATAATATCAAAGGCTTCATAAACGATTTTTCTCGCTACTGTTTTCTTGCCCTTTCTCATTACTTGATTAATAAACCTGCTCACAATAATATCATTGTAAAGGGGATCTGGATTAATCTGGTGTTTTGCGCTTTTTTTTGCCATAAAAAATAATCTTCCGCATTTTTGGTTTGTATCTATGTAGAGGCCGGTTTCTGCTTTTTTGTTCCGTATTTTGACCTCTGTCTTGTTCTGCCCTCCACTCCTCCTGTGTCTGAGGTTCCCCTGACAATATGATATCTTATTCCAATCAAATCCCTAACCTTTCCCCCTCTAATCAGCACAGATGAATGCTCTTGGAGATTATGGCCTTCGCCAGGAATATAAGCAGTAACCTCCATGCCATTGCTTAATCTTACCTTAGCTACTTTTCTTAACGCCGAGTTTGGCTTTTTGGGGCTGACTGTAAAAACCTTGGTGCAAACACCTCTCTTAAATGGGGCATATCTGTCTATCGGTTTATTCTTTAGAACGTTAAATCGGGATGCTAAAGCAGGCCGTTTGTTCTTTTTTTTCGGCTTTTTGCGTGATTTTCTAATAAGTTGGTTGATTGTTGGCATATTCGTTTTGCTTCCTTCGGCTCGCTCTGCTTGCTCAGAACAGGCAAGGCAAGCAAAATGAGCAGGACGCAGCTCAAAATAAGTAAGCGCTGAGCGCTCTTTTGAATTTAACAAATAGAATAAGAAATGTCAAACAAGATGCGTGGATTATAGCAAAGCAAGATCTTGCTCTGGAAGCCGTTTTAAAAAGGAAACGGTTGGCCAATGATAAGATAAAATAATCTGAACACCAATGGCTCTATCCATTTCATACCAAAAAATATAAAAATTATCAAGAGCAGGAATCCATTTCTGTGAAGGAATTGTTTGGCTTCATAGGCGCTTTCTGGGATAAGGGATAAGAGTATATGAGAGCCATCTAATGGCGGAATAGGAAATAGATTAAATATTGCTAGAGAAAGATTAGAGAGAACGACAATACTAAGAGGATAAATCAGAAAGGTTATGCCTAAGCCGGATGAAAATCTTATTAACCCGCCGCTGATAAACGCGAGCAGAAAGTTTGAAGCAGGTCCAGCAATAGCAACCTTTAATTCACCCCATCTTTGGTCTTTAAAATTATATGGGTTGATTGGCACTGGTTTGGCCCAGCCGAATACAGGGCCTCTTCCTCCTGTTGCCAGTAGTGTAAAAACAGGGAAAAAGATAGAGCCGAGCGGGTCTAAATGCTTTAGGGGGTTAAGAGTTAATCTCCCTTCGTATTTTGCTGTTGGGTCTCCTAATTTATAAGCAACCCAGCCATGAGCCGCTTCATGGATGGCAATAGAAAAGAGCGAGATAATGATTGAAAAAGCGATTAACAACATACAGAGATTATACCAATAAACTTGTTAAAAACAAAATAAGTTGTTAGAATTGTGTCGAGAATAGTTCTCGATAAATTTTGTAAGAGATCTAAGACTATGGCTAAAGAATGCAGAATCTGCGGCAAAAAGGGCAGAATGGTCCGCCGCTTGAATAAACTAAGAGGCAAATACAACCCTTCGCCAAAACGGAAACAGCAGCCCAATCTTCAATGGGTGCGTGTTCCTAATAATATCAAAAAAGAACCATTTAAAGCGCTTGCCGGCAAGCGGCTTTTAGCGTGTTCCAAGTGCAGAAAAACAATTATTAAATACTCAGAATAGTTTTAGCGTAGTTAGTAGTGCACATATGCCTCCGTCTCCTTTTCGGGGATTAGCGCAGTTGGTAGCGCGCACGCATGGGGTGC
Source organism: uncultured Candidatus Saccharibacteria bacterium (assembly GCA_964539465.1). Lineage (GTDB taxonomy): Bacteria > Patescibacteriota > Minisyncoccia > Minisyncoccales > CAYTKG01 > CAZIIL01. The sequence goes on along the minus strand of CAZIIL010000033.1, from coordinate 759 downwards.
GTGAGGTCAGGAGTTCGAGTCTCCTATCCCCGACCACACTTCAAGTTCCAACGAGAACAGGACTCGTTGGTTTTAGTTTATAACACCTGCGCCCAAGCAGGATTGATAATGGCAGAACACGCAAAACTGGCCGGGCGTAACTGCTATTTGCGGCCTATCAAAAACAATTCTTAATCTGTTCTGTTTGTCTTGTGGAAAGAGTGTTGCCAAGGCGCCGGGATGGCGATAGCGTATTTTGGCGCTGACTCTCATTGTCTTTTTAGGCGTTTCTCCAGAGATAAAATGAAAAGGGCTTAAGATGGCTTCTTTTTTGAGAAGCCCTTTTTTGTTTTTAGTGACAATGATAAGATTCTTTTCTCTGTTTAACTCTTTTACAAAATAGGGTCCCCCATGAAGTCCTATCCCCTTTCTCTGGCCAATGGTGTGGAAATGGGTTCCCTGATGCTGTCTTAGGACATTTCCTTGTTCATCTATAATATTACCGGGCTGGATTCCAATATTTTCTTCTAAAAATCTTGGGAGTTCTTGGTTTTTTAGAAAGCAAAAGTCCTGACTCTCCCCCATCTCAATGGCTGCATGCAGACCTGCCTTTCTGGCTAATTTATAAATCTGTTTTTTTGTATGGCTTCCTATGGGAAATACAATATGCTTCAGCCATTTCTGAGGCAGGAGAGATAAATAGTATGTTTGGTCCTTTTCTCTGTCTTTTGCTTTTTTTAGTTCGTATTTTTGGGTTTTGATATTGAATGCCTTTTTGGC
>CAZIIL010000032.1:0-7479 GCA_964539465.1 uncultured Candidatus Saccharibacteria bacterium | reverse complement strand
CCAAATAAAACCATAAGAAAAATTATTAAGGAGAGTTTGAGCGGAAGATTTAAGAGTGCTTCAATCGTATGAATGATTTCTTTATTTTTTATTTCCTCTTTTTTGTGAATCTTGCTCAGTATTTTTTTGGCAGGTCTTAAAAGTAAAACAGGCAATATAGTAAAGAGGGGGATGAAAATAAGTGAATAAATTGCGACATAAAGAACCGCGGTTTTCCGAATTGTTTCCCAAGAAAATTCTATGTAAACCAAAGTAATAATTGCCAATGATAAGCCAAAGAGTATATTAGCTAATGCCTGGGCTATCAGATGAATCTTAATAACTTCCCGATTATTAATCTGTGGTATTTGCCTTATTTGTTTTTGCATTTTGAACTTTTAATTAACATATTTATTCTATCATAATGTCTTTCTTGCCGTTAGGATAGCGGGCTTTTTATGCATCAGAGCCGCGCGCTGCATAGGTGCGCGGCAGTAAGCCCCACATGGCGGACACGCTGATTCCAAATAGAAAAGGTAGAAACATTAAGCAATTCAGATTGGCAAATAATTCCAAATCTGTTATTATCTGGGTATAATTAGTAAAATTGTAAAGCATGGCAAGCATTATGGAACAAGAGCTCACCAAAGAATTGGTCAAAAAGCTAATGAAACTCAAAGGCCAGGGCAGGGGCATGAATCTGAAGAATGATGCGGATTTTGTTTTGAAGAAAAAGAGCAGAAAGGGCCTTGAAGAACTTGAGAAAGAATTAGAACAATTGGGATGTCCTATAAAATATGATGAGATTAGGGCATTTGATTTTTATCCTATTGCCTGGAGAGCAATTTCCCTATTGGCTATTAAAAAAGTTTTCAACTGGGGGGATGAGGACATTAGAGAGTTATGCGCATTTTCCACATATGTTTCTCTGATTATGAAGATTTTTACTGAGTTCTTAGCTTCGATAGATAAACTCTCGAAACAGGGTCCCGAGTATGTTCCTAAGATGTGGCGCGAGTATTTTACAGAAGGACAAATCGAGCTTTCCGATTATGATCTGGACAAGAAATACGTAGTTATAGAGCTAAAGGATTTCCCAGGGCATCCTATTTTTTGTCGTTGCTTGGAAGGTTATTTTGCCCGTCTGACAGAAATAATGGTAAAGGCGAAACCGGCGAAGTGCAGAGAGCTAAAATGCCAGTATAAGGGCGATGACCATCATGAGTTCAGGATTGAATGGTGAAATTTTTTTATGGGCTTCACGGAATTGACCCTGCGAGAAATTTCAAAAGTTAGCCTTTGAGAATTTGAGTTAGTAAAAATGGGGTCAGGTCTGTTTTTATCGCAAGAAACCGCCATGCTGGCGTTTTTTTTGGTAGCATGAGAAAAGATAAATATAAATAAATCCATGTTAAGAAAGTTAGTAATTTTGTTAAACATTATTGCGCTTGGTCTATTGATTGTACAATTTCTTACTACTCCAGGCATTGTTTTCTTTTTGACTGCAAACGAGACGGGCCTGATAGGGAAAATATCAGATTTGTTTTATATGGCCTTGCTTTTCTTTACTCCTTTGTTAACTATTATTCTGCTTTTGAAGTATAGAGCTAAATAGTTTTCATCAAACAGGTTCTAACATCGTCCGCCCCCTCGGAGCCGTGAACTGGACTCTGTTCTGGTTCGCGGCCATGAATCCAAACGCAGTTTCTGGCTCATAACCATGCCGAATATTTTAAGCTGAATAGTGTTGCCAGAGGACATTGACAGATTAGAGAGAAAGATGTATTATTTTTACAGAAACAAGCGTTTTTATTCTTTGAGTCAAGAGCCCAAAGATTATAAAGGAGGATATCATGAGTGCGATTCTGGCAGGTTACGATGGACCGCTTCTTCACTCTTCAGATGCCTTAGATGCATTGGTGGAGTATTTAAATAAGGTCTATGAGAAAGTCGCTCCCCTAAGCCTTGTTAAGTTTGAAACGGTTGGGGATGTGCTTCAAGGCCTGCGCGAGGTTGGTGAACATGTTACTCAGGACGGATATGTGTGGTCTGCCGGACTTGTATTTGATGTCTCCGGTGGCCGTATCATTGTGCTGTTTCCGCAGCATGAGGACATTTCTACCCGCTCCATCTCTATTTACAAGGTGGGCGATATGGAGCTTGGGCAGATAACTGATCTGATAGACTGGCTCGCAATCGCCTTAAGGGTTCTTTTCGCGTGAAATAAGAGAATCCAAAAAAGCCAAGAAAAAAATCGCCGCAAAGGCGATTTTTTGGTATAATAAAAAATATGGAATTTGATTTAAAACAACTGGCTCAGTTTTTGCTTCGGGCAAAGAAGCAAACTTATGCGGGGGAGGGGGCAGAGGTTTCAGCCCAAAGGCCTGGGTTCAAAGAGTCGGAGTTTATTGAAGGCGATTTTAAGTATAGGGATAGCTATGCGGGATTTTTCCAAGCGCCGGGGCAGGAAATAGTAAGATTCAAAGGGAAGCCAATTTGGGCAATGGCTTATAGTGGCGGCATGGAACAAGAATATCACAATGATTTTGAATTTAGCTTACAAACCTTTAAATTTTTGAGAAAATGTTTACTTCGAGTTGAGGAAACAAAGCCCTTCAGAGGGCCCGATTATTTTCAAGAAGCGGAATTTGAATATTTTAGTCAGATTCAGGGTGATATTAATAGTTTTAGGGGCAGAGAGAGAATTCTTTATCAGGGTAAAGAGGTTTTTAGCCAGCATTATATTGGGGGGTTGATTGTTGATAAAGAATAAAAGTTCAGAAGCAGCTCTTAAGGGCAGTCTTTAAGAATCTGAAAGTTTTTAGAAAGAAGAATCTAAATTAAGAAATTTATGAAGTTTGTTACAAAGAAAACAAAAGAAAATGTTGCGAATCTGAGCAGGATCTTGGGATATAGACCAATGTCAATAATTAAGGGAGAACTTAATTGCCAGAGGCCTCTTGCAAATGCGAATTATCCCAGATTTCATCTTTTTATAAAAGAAAGCAAGGAGAAAGATAGACTTGCTTTTAGTTTGCATCTTGACCAAAAAAGACCATCTTATTCAGGCAGTTCCGCGCATAGCGGGGAATATGAAGGGGGACTAGTTAAGAGCGAAGCAGAAAGAATAAAAAAGATTATAGAGAATATTGGATGAAAAGTTAAAATTTCCCGAAGGCAATCTTTGGGAAATTTTTAGGAAATTCCCTTGCCGTATTTCTATGTTAAAATAAACAAAGTAATAGATTGCGAAAACATATTATTTTTAATTAAAAGGTCTATACTTAGAGTTAAGTAATATTAAATATTAATAAAAGGAATCTAATAGCTTTACTATGGGTTCCAAACAAAATCATGCTTAAAAAATTTTCATATTTTCAAAGGAAAATAGTCATTAGTTCTTTCATCGCTTTTTTGCTTGTATGCGGCTGGGCGCGTATTGCTTCTGCCCAGGCGTCTTTGCCGGCAGGCGGGAGTAGTTTTGAAACAGCAGTTAGATTAGAGACAGGGGATTATCAGGGAGGAGTTCTTGGGAAATACCAAGAACTCTATTATTATATCCAAGGAAAAGCAGGGCAGGAAGTCAGAATAAATAGCGAGTTTTTACCCGGTGGGCTTTTTGGGATGTTCCTCTATGACGAGAATGAGAAGAAATTGAGCGGCGAGGATTATTCGCAAGATATCGAGGCTAGTTGGCTGGCTAATGCTGATGCTTCTCAATATAAATATTATCTCAAGATATTGAGCAGAGAATGGCAAGCCGATTCTTTTTCTTTAGAAATTTCTTTAACAGATTATTATGATGCCAATAGTCAAGTTGACGCTGGAGATGATTTTGATGGAGCGTTGGCTATCAGTCCCGGGGATTACGACGGCTATCTCTCCGGCTATCCTTATATAGTAAGCGGCGTAGGCGATGACCTTAAAGATTATTACAAGGTTCCTGTTCAAAAAGGAGCAACTTATGAGTTTCGATTAACCCCGCCGAGTACTGATAATATGGACTTAGAATTATTTAGTTTAGACAGAAGCTCGATTAAGAATGAAGAATCTGATAATCCAGGAGCAATCGTGAGCTTTTCTTTGACTCCTTCAATTGATACCTATGTTTTTCTGCGTGTTGGTTATTCTCCTAGAACCGGAGAAGAGATTGTAGATTACGGATTGAGCATAGAAAGCAGCGCTCCCTTGATAAAGTTTTATGGCTGCGAAGAAAAGACCTGCGAGTTTTTAGGCGAGTATTCTTCTTTGCAAGAATGTCAAGAATCTACAGCTAAGATTTGTTACCAATCTGTTAATTGTAATGAGAAATGCGGGCAGGAGGAAGCGGCGGCTCCCGGAACCCCCGGAACCCCCGGAACTCCCGGAATCCCCGGAGTTCCTGGGTCAACTTCTTCTGCTTGCGAAAATGAGTGTAGCTTAGGTCAAGCCGAATGCTTTGATAATTTTAACTACCAGAAGTGCGGAAACTTTGATGACGATGAATGCTTGGAATGGTCCACGCCTGTTTATTGCGGACAGGACAATGGATGCGAAAATGGGGAGTGTGTTCCGGTAGAGGGATGCCGGTGTTCCGCGTGGGCAGATGAAGAATGCGGCGAGAGCGGGTGTCAAGAAGATGAAATGTACCAGACAAGAAGCTGTGAGCCGAAAAACTGCGACCAGGAAAGCCAGTGCTTAGTTAATACTGCTTGTTCAGTCGCGCCGCCTCTTTCATCAACTCCATCGGTTCCATCAGATTTGTGGCTTTTAGTAAACTCTTTTATAGGGAAATGGACTCGATTTGTTGCCTTGTATTTATTATTGTTGATACCTCTCTATGTTTATTTTGCCCTTTGTTTACAATTTTTGGCAAAAAAGACCAATACTCCAAATGGATGGCTTGCATGGATTCCAATCGCCGACATTTTCTTAATGCTTAATATTGCCGGAAAGCCCTTGTGGTGGTTTATATTATTACTGATTCCGATTGTTAATATTGTTATTGGCGTTATTATTTGGATGGCAATCGCTGAAAGAGTGGGTAAGCCAAGCTGGCTTGGGCTCTTAACAATAGTTCCGGTTATCGGCATTGTTATCCCCGGCTACTTAGCGTTTGCCGGCGGAGGAAAAAGTGAAAAAATGGAAGTTACTCCGCCATATTCTGTGACAGGGACAATGGAGGCAGATAAACCAGTGGTTGGCTATAAGCATCCCTGCAAGTATTGTGAAAAATTGATTCCGCCGAACTCCAGTATCTGTCCTTATTGCGGAAAAGCGAACCCATTGGGCCCGCTTCGCTGCCCCAGATGCCATGAACCGGTTAAAAAGGACTGGATGGTGTGTCCAAACTGCGATTTAAATCTGCGGATTATTTGTCCTTTTTGCGGGAAGACGACTTTTTTTGGCGATTATTGCGAGGACTGCGGTAAGAGATTAATGGTTACTTGTCCTCATTGCGGGCAAGAGCAGCCCCCGATTAGCGACCACTGTGTCAAATGCGGCAAACCGTTATTTGAAACAAATAGTAAGTAATTTAATAAAAAATCAAAAATATGACTCTTCAAGCTTTTACAGACAATTTTACTGACAATAGCACTGAAGCTGGATTCCAGTTCACTTTTAGCTGCCATGTTTGCGGCGAGGGCTATAAAACAAAGTTTATTCCCTCGTCCTCGTATAAAAAAGGGAAGTTAGCAAAAACCCTTGGAGGACTTTTGGGCGTAGCCGGCCGAATAGTCGGGAAATACAACCTGGGATACGGAGCGGAAAGAGCGGCTGACGTAATCGGCGCAAGATTTGAAGGGATGTCGCCTGAGTGGAATAAGGAGCATGATGCCGCCTTTGAGCAAGCTCAGGTTGAGGTAAAAGCCCATTTTCATCGCTGTCCAAAATGTACTGAGTGGGTTTGTGAGAACTGCTGGAATGAACAGGAAAACCTTTGTGTCAGTTGCGCTCCAAGAGAAGCGGTTGAGGTGGCAGCTGCCAGAGCCAAGAAAAAAGCCGAAGATATAGCAGGTAAAGCGGCAAGGACGCGGGTTTTTGCCGGAGAAATAGAAAAAAGGCAAACCATATGTCCTGTCTGCGGGAAACCGGCTGGAACCGGGAAATTCTGCGTTAACTGCGGAGCTCCCTTGGACTTTATTAAATGTCCGAAGTGCGGAGCTAAAAATCCTCCGGGCACTCGTTTCTGCGGACAATGTGGAGCAGAGATTTCTTCTAAATAACGCTAAGTCAAGATATTTTAATATTTTGACATTATTTGTAGCTTAGAATTGTTTTATTTTAATTTAATATTACAAAAATGAAATTTGATGTTGACTACAATTTAATCGACGAAAAAGGGGAAGAGATTAGCAAGGGGAAAGCAGAGGCAATAATCGATAAAGAGAATTTCTTGTTTCAACTTAAGCCAGAATTTAATGAAGGTTTATCACTTTCTTTTCATGATATTTTTGAGATTGAAAACAAGGATTATAAGATCTATCTATCGCTTTCTGGCGGAGGCAAACTTGTTCTTTCTAATCTTGGCTATCAGTATGACGCTTTTTTGAAAAATCTATGTAGTTCTCGAAACGAACTCATTATTAAAGACCTTTTGATAAAAGAAGCCCTTAAGAAATCAAATGTCCGCGCAGAATTTCTATATCAGGACCAAAAAGGTAATTGTGAAATAAGATTATATGAAACAGCGCTGGTTGTTTTGCCTGAGCAGGGAGAGGTTCTCAGAATACCTTATGGACAAATAGAAAAAATAGAAGCAAAAGATTATCAAATTACTATTTTAGTCGAAGAGAATAAAAAAATTATCTTCTCTCAATTAGGAGAAAATTTTGAACCCTTCAGCAAGATGTTGTCTGGGCTTATGAATAAATTGTCTTTAACCGTCCAAGAGTCATTAAAAGAATTATTTCCAGCTTCTGACCCCCTAACCTTAATGAAAGTGGCTCATCTGATGAAAGATGGAAAAGCAGTTAGAAACAAAGATATTGAAGCCATTTCTTCCGAGTTGTGGCAGCAATTAGAGAAAAGATTGGAAGCCATAGGGATTAAGGAAGAGTATGATTTCTTATCGTCTCTATCCCAGAGGGATAGAGTTTGCATTGGATTCAAGAAGGGATTGATGGGGAGTTTAAGCGGTGATTATATCTGGTTCTTGATTCCGATTTATGGCGCCGATTCCACCGTCTTGGGAAATGCCGTTGCCATGGAGGCGAGTTCAGAAGGAGAAGGCGGGCGGGCAACATATTTTTTCAGGATAGTAAAACGCTGCGACTATTCAAAACTTCGAGAAGATGAACTTCATCAGATTGCCGATAAATTTCTGCGGCAAATCAATAAAGCAATGCTTGAGATTAATTTTCGAAGAGAACCGATCTATCTATCTGAGGAGGAATTAAATAAACCACAGCATACAAGGTACAAATTCAGCATTGCCAAAATTCCTGCTCTTCAGGCACTAAGAGAGCATTTCATCGGCAGGGTAATCCACTCTTCTCCAGAACAATGGCAAAACGACGT
>CAZIIL010000031.1:0-7977 GCA_964539465.1 uncultured Candidatus Saccharibacteria bacterium | reverse complement strand
GCCATTTATACGGATTTGATAGAAATTCAGTCATGTCTTCTTTTAATTCTGGCCTGAGCTGTTTATCAAAATTAGTCAACATTCCAGCGATGATTTCTTCCGAACCAACATCTATCTGAAATTCATAAGTATCGGGGAACAGGAAACCCTCCAAGGAAGCATTGTCTGGCGTGTCTTTTAAGAACCAATAATCTTGCTTATATCCACCTGCTTTCTTCGAGCTGATACTTGATACTTGGCAATTAATACTTAATGCTTGATTTATCCTTCCTTCGATTTCTTGAAGATTCAATCCTTCGGGAATTGTTATTTTGACCCGGACGCTTTGTCCTTGGATTATCTTGTCTGCTATCTGCGCGACACTCATTGAAGAGGCAAATGTGTAGGTGCCAGCCTGCAATCCCTTATATTCCCCCTTCAAGAAAACATAGGTCCAAAAATAGACCTTGTTTCTGATGAGCCCTTGCTTTTCTAAGTTATTAGAAATACTTAGGAGGTTATTTCCTCTTTGGACATTGAATAGAATCTGCTCTTGGCTGTCGGGCTCTTTAGCATAATAGATCCCGTGGTGAATAAAAAAATAGAGTCCTAATAAAAGCATTAGGACAGAGAGAATAAACAAAATCTTATAATCTCTCCTTGGCATCTATTTTTCTTCAGGAGTGTTTTCAATAGGCACGCTTTCCGGCATCTCGCTGGAGACTCCAAGCGCGGGCTTACCTTCTCTAAGATTCGCTAAAATATTCTTGATGTCCTCATTCTCGGGGTTGAGTTCTTGAATGGCAGTAAACTGCTCTATTGCCTTTATCCTGTCACCTTTTTCGTCATAGATAAGACCTAAAAAGTATCTGGCATTCGAGTGGTTCTGGTCCAAAGAAACTGCCCTTTCAAATTCTCCAAGCGCTTCATCATATCCTTCGTCTAAATAGTATAAGATGCCCAACTGGAAAGCTAAACCTACATCTTGCAAGGGATTGTAGTCCGCCATGAAGGGAGCCAGAGCTTTCAATCTCTCTAATGTTGTAATAGCTTCCTCTCTTTTGCCTTGAGCTTCATATATCAAAGCCATCTGGTAGAAGGCTTGGGCGTAGTCTGGTTTCAAATCAATTGCCTTCTTGATATAATCCTGGGCTTTTTCGAAATAAGAATTAGCTTCTGCCTCTTCGCTTGTTATGTTTGCCTGGACTAAATAGGTTTTTCCTAATTCTACTAAAATAAACGGGTTAGCGGGTTCTAATGTAAGAGCTTTTTCATAAGAATTGACTGACCACTCAAATGCTCCTTTTGACCAACCAATAATCTCTTGATAAACTCTTCCTCTATTTTGCCAATTGGCGACATTAGCGGCATTTATCTCAGTCGCCCTTTTAGCCATAGCTACAGCATTAGCTACTAATTCTCCTGTTTTCTCTGTTTTTTCTTCATCCGAGACATCTTGTTTAAGGATTTCTTGGTTGGCTTCTACTAAATAAAGTTGAGACATATCTCGCCAGAATACTTCTTCTTGAGGGTTCAAGCGAATGGCATTAAGAATCAAATCCTTTGTTTCTTCAAATGTCTTATTATCTTGGAATGCTTGTACATATTTTATTTCTGCTAAGTATCTTGTTCCTCCCAGATAAAGAAAGAATGTTCCACCCACTAAGATAAGGATGCCCAAGAAAGAAAAGATAAAGCTTTCTTTTGAATCTGGCTTTAGTTCAAGGGTTTTGCTTTTCTTTGAGCTAAGTATGGCTATATTAGCTAAGAGAAACCACCATAGATAATCCAGGGAAATATTGACGGGATAAAGAATCTTTGCAACAGAAAGAACCGAAAAACTAGTCAAAACTCCTAGCATTAGAAACCATTCAGGAGAAGTCCCTTTTGCTGCCAGAGCGGATAGTTCTTTTATTCCTAAATAAACAGCCAAACCAATAAATAGAATATAAATTGCTGACCCAATAGCCCCTATTGTGCCAAACATCTCTGGTATATGGGAACCTCCCTTGGAGAATCTGACATTCCAAAAAATGGTCTGGTTTAATGATGGGACTTTGAATTTAGACCAACCATACTTAAAGGTTCCGGGTCCCCAGCCAAAGAGCAGATTTTTTGTTGATTCCTTGAGCATCTCGGTTGATGCCTCAAGTGTAGCTCCAAATGAAGGCCTTACGTCGAGAGGCGTTGCTGGGAGGCCAGGAATGTTGATTTTAAGCGTCCATAAAGCCAAAGCAACAGATAGAATAACTGCTGGCAGGACCAAAAATTTATAGCTGGGCATCTTTGATTTCCATAAGGCGAAAAGCAAGAAAGCTGCCATCCCAATAAAAAGCACTAACCAAATTAGAGAATTATTGCATATGAAAAGACCCAAGAATAATAAAATAGCTATAATAGAAAGAAACATTTTTTTGGAGTCCTTGCTGATAATAATAAGGGCAATATTAAGAGGCAGCAGAGAACCCAAGAAGATAGCCCAAGATAGAACTGTGCCGATAGGGTTAAAAGAAGTGGTCTTCGTGAAAGATAGAGGAAACAAAAATTGGCCAGAGAGTTGCAATATGCCTACCAATGAAATCAGTGCGGCAGAAGCAAGTAAAATAGAATGCGAAGACGCAACCTCTTTTTTGCTTATTAAGTGGGAGAAAAGAAAATAAAAAACAAAGAGACATCCAATAGTCGCGAAATTATCCGTTGCTTCCTGCGGCCATCCCCAGAAGCTTCCCCACCTCCAGGATGAAAGCGTGGTAGATATCAAGACCGTAGCCAGGAAAGCAAGAGAAGCAAGATGTAAAATTGAAAAATGAAAGACGAATTTTCCTTTTGACAGACACGTTAAAAACCAAAGGAATAAAATGACTGAAGAGAGAAAGAGCAAAAGGATTTGTTTATTGAAATCAAGAATATTTATTTTCCCTAATCCGAAAAATAAAGGCAAGAGAAAAACTGTAAGAAGCATCAATATCTTTACTGCTTTTTCTATGCTTGAGCCGTCTGGTACGTTGGGCTCTTTTTGGGGGCTGGGTTCTATTCTTATTCTCATTGTTTTATGTTATAGACCTCTTACAAAATAATCTTTTTTAATGCAATTTCCATTTTTGAACCACGGCTTTGTAAAAGTTTCTCAATATATACTCTCTATATGTTTCAAAACTTTTACTTCGCCTCGTCTACAAATCTGGAAATTGGAACCGTTCGCTTCGCTCTCTGTAATTGCTTCGCAATTAAGCGTTGCGAAAAATTATTTTACAAGAAGTCTCTTATATTTTTTATCTTTGTTTATAGCCTCTTATTTTTATAATAATCTTTATTTTAACAAGAGACAAGAGGAACGAAGACAAATCCAGGATAGTCCGTTCTTTTCAATTCGGTTTCTGATTTCTTTTCAAAGAGACAGATAGAATGCTCGATTGGAACAACAAGCCGCCCTCCTATTTTTAATTGTTCTTTCCATGGCAAAGGTATCATTTCGTCTTTATTTCTAGAGGATTTCTCTTGAGATGGATAGATTGCTGCTGATGCTAATATCTTGTCAAATCCTTGCTTGAGTTCTGGATGCGAAGATATGTGAGGATATCCTTTCCTCCCATCGCCGCAGATATACTTAACTGATTCTGTTTTGATAAAATCATATTTGGCTGCATTGCCTTTCCCAAATTCAGCTAATTCAGGAATTATTTCTATAGCAATTACTTTCCCCTTTCCCCTTTCGGGCTTTTGGACTTGGGAGCTTGGCGGACGGCTGACTATATAAGCCAGCAGGGCTGTTGTCCAGCCCGAGCCAGCGCCGATATCCAATATCATTTCTCCCTGTTCTGGCTGTAGGAGTTCTAACATAAAAGCCACTACCAATGGCTGAGAAATTGTCTGGCCAAAACCTATCGGCAGTGCTTCGTTTAGCTCGGCCAGGTTTTTTGTTTCTTCTGGCAAAAAATCTTCTCTTTTAATAGTCCTAAAAGCTTCAATTATATTTTTGCTTTTGAGCCAGCCGCCTGTAATCAAATTATCGATCAACGAAGACATAAATATATGCAAATAAGGTAACCAGCCTTTTTATTGGTAGATTATGGATAAGATTATAGGCAGGCCACATTGTTCGCGAATCACTATCGCTTGCGAGTGACAGTGAGAATTACATAGCAGGGACGCCAGGATTTGAACCCGGAATAAGAGGTTTGGAATCTCTTGTGATGCCAATTTCACCACGCCCCTTCTTACTTTTTTCCTTCTTTATGCAAGGTACGTTTCCTGCACCATTTGCAGAATTTTTTTAATTCTAATTTACCCTCAACTGTTTTTGATTTTTGAGTAAAATAATTAACCCTTTTGCATTCAGAACACTGGAGTTTAACAAATGGTTTTTTCTTTTGCTTTGCCATAGAGCCGACGCGCGGATTTGAACCGCGGACCTCGTCATTACCAATGACGTGCTCTAACCATCTGAGCTACATCGGCTTTTTACTTTACCTTGGTGGGCAGGGAGGGATTCGAACCCCCGTAGGCCTAAGCCGTCAGTTTTACAGACTGATGCGATTGTCCACTCTGCCACCTGCCCATATTTATATTTATCTTGATTCTATCACGAGATTTGGCTATTTGCCAATGATTTTTGAGTGTTTTTCCCTCCATTCTTCGATTTTTTTATGATGCCCAGATAATAAAACTTTTGGCACCTTCCATTTTTTTCCTGGTTCGGGTTCAAATATCTCGGGCCTGGTGTATTGGGGATATTCAATAAATCCCTCTTCCTTTGTTACTCTCTTTTTTAATATGGCTGGCTTGTTAATGCCAATAACTCCAGGAATTAATCTGGAGACCGCTTCGGTTACTATCATTGCTGCTATTTCCCCTCCAAACAGGACATAATTTCCTATTGAGAGTTTTTCATCAGCAATATACTTAGCTACTCTTTCGTCTATTCCTTCATATCTCCCGCACATCATTATTATTTGGTCTAACTTGGAAAACTGACTTGCTTTTTCCTGATTAAACCTTTTTGCCCGAGGTGTAAAAAAAATAACCCTTGTTCTCTTACTCTTCTTTTTTAGTTTGATGGCCTGCACCGCCCTAAAAAACGGTTCAACCTTCATTACCATGCCAAAATCGCCTCCAAAAGGTCGGTCATCAACTACTTGATGTGGACCAGAGGTAAAATCCCGCAGATTATGGACCTTGATTCTAATCAAACCCTGTTCCTGGGCCCTCTTGATAATGCTTTCAGAAACAAAGGAGGCAAAAAAATCAGGAAATATAGTAAGTATGTCAAATTGAAGCATAATTTAACGATGCGGCGCTTTTTATTTGATCTGCCATAACGGAAGTATAACTTTTACAGGCCTCTTCTACAGGCCTTCTATCAACAGATGTGTCCTGAACAAAAACCGGCTATCAAGTATGATAGCACGGTCTTTGCTTCTCGTAAATAGGTTCGTAGTCCTTATAGCTTGAGGTCCTCGAGATCTTGCTTAGGAGGGGCTTTTCTTTCTCTGCCTTCTGGTTCTTCAATCTTAAGATTAACTCGGGCATTATTTCTTAAGCCAACAATCCTTACTAAGGATCGAATGGCTCTGGCGGTTGCTCCTCCCTTGCCAATAATTTGGCCCATATCTTCAGAGTGGAGTCTCAGTGTTAGCAATACCCCCATTTCATCTACCTTACGGGATATGTTCACGTCCTCTGGGTGATCCACCAAACTCTTAACAATGTGTTCAAGGAATTCCTCGTCTTTGATTTCTTTAACTTCAGCCATATTTCTGCTTTTTGGAATTTTCACTTTATTCTTTTCTTGCGAAGTAGCCCGACCTTTCTTTCACTCTGAATTATTAAGTGAACTGCCTTCTCTCTTGGCTAGCCCGATCCTGTCGGGCAAGGCTACTTTTTCAGTATATAATTATCTTTTCTTTCTTGTCAATCCCAATGACCGGTCTTAACAATATTTATCAGCTACTCCTGAAGCCACAAAAGAATCTGGCTTTATCTTTGGCTCAAATCCATTGCCCTTAATGAGCCCGGTTACTTCTTTGATCATTTCTCTTGTATCTCCATTTTCACCGACATCAGCGTGAATATACTTAAATTCGTATCGGGAAGCACCATCTAAGTTCTTGATTTTTTCTTCTAACTCTTTTCTTAAAAACAAAGCAAGACGGCAAGAAAGCATCACCTCCTCCAAAATTCTCATCTTCCAATTCTTAAACCTCTTGCATTCCTGTGGGCTATAATGTATTTTCTTCAAGAAGAATCTGCCTCCCTCGCCTTTTCTCAAAACAACCACTGCTAAGGGGAAACAGGGTTCTTGCCCCGAAGAAGAATCGCAACCCACAATAACATCATAAAACCTATCCGGTTTTTGCTGGATATAATCTAGTATCTCTTTGATTACTTCCTGTATGGTTAGATTCCCTTGTGTCGGATTATAGAAATTTCCGTTCCAGATATGTTTCATCTATTAGATTATACCGGAAGAATATCAAAAATCAAGAGGACTATAAATAAAAAATCCCCACCTCGGCGGGGCTAACGCCAGAGTGAGGATCTTTGCTTGACAATGGCAGGTAGCTATTTCGCTTGCCACCTAATCTTCGTTAAGAACTTTGATGGTTTCTATAAACTCATGGGGCTTCAAGGCAACGCTTCCAATTAGTACGCCTTGAAATCCAGCAGCAATATAATCCTTAATATTCTGATGATTAACACTCCCGCCATAAAGGATAGAAATGTTTTTTCTTGTTTCTATATCAAAGGTCTTTTCTAGATATTCTTTCAAAAATAGATAGAGCTTATGAGCTATTTTTGGTTCACAATTTTCTCCTGTTCCGATTGCCCAGACCGGTTCATAAGCAATTAAGAGCGGAGAATTGGATGTTGGGGATTGAATGTTATTTAGGGCAGCGGTGAGTTGTTTTTTTAGGACTGCTTCTGTTTTGCCTTGCTGTTTTTCTTGTAATGTTTCGCCAACGCAGAGAATTGGGCAGAGACCGATTTTTAAGACCGCTCTTAATTTTCTATTTATTATTTTATCTGTCTCGGTAAGATGCTGGCGCCGCTCGCTATGGCCGATAATAACATACTTACATCCTATTGTTTTAAGCATCAAGGGAGAAATTTCTCCTGTGAAAGCGCCTGAGTTTTCCCAAAAGCAATCCTGGGAACCTAGTTTAATTATCGAGGATTGAGCGCTGAGGGTTGATAAATAAAGAAAGGGAGGACAAATAACTATTTCAGTATTGCCAAAATCTTCTACGCCCTCTTTTACTGAAACAAAGAGTTGCTTGGCTTGTTCTGTGCTCTGGGGATTCATTTTCCAATTAGCGATGATAACTTTTTTCATAAAAATTTTTGAAATAGGTCTGCCTTAGCCAATCTTCTGGACTCAATCTATAGAAGTGAGTTATTGTTTCCGCAGGTATTCTGCGGCTTTTTCCGGTTCAATGGTTGATATTTCTATACCAGCTCCTAATTCAAATCCTGCATGGATAGCGGTCTTGGGCAGAATGGTCCAATGCCAGTGATAAAAAGAATAGTCCTTTCCATCGCAAGGCGCGGTATGAAGATAAAAATTGTAAGCAGGATTTCCTAACCCTCGATAAAGTTTATATAAGGCGGCCTTAAATGCTTCAGCCAATTCTCTCTTTTGTTTTGGCTTTATTCTCTCGAAATAGGATAAGTGTTTTTTGGGAGAAATAATCATCTGGAAAGCCATTTTTGAAGCGAATGGGCATATAACTAAGAAATCTTTATTCTCAAAAACAATCCTTTTTTTGACGCGTTGTTCCCATTTGCTCATCTTGCAATAAAGGCATTCTCTATGTTTTTTAAAATACGCTTTTGAATTTAACAGAGCATTATTCAGGTCGGTATCAATAAAAGGGGTGGTGATAATCTGTGAGTGGGGATGGTAGATAGAAGCGCCAGCTTCCCTGCCATGGTTGTGAAAAATAGCAATATAATTGACCAAGGGTTTTTCCATAAGTTTTAGATATCTTTCCTGATAAG
>CAZIIL010000030.1:0-8286 GCA_964539465.1 uncultured Candidatus Saccharibacteria bacterium | reverse complement strand
TGTTAGCTAAGGTATAGCGCTATAGTCTGGCTTCAGGCACAGGAAATTTCGAAGGGATTGAGAAGGCCAATAAGGCAGGTTTTAGCGTTATTGTTATTGACCACCATAAGCTGTTGGGAGGGCTGCCAGGGGCATATGCTATTGTTAATCCTAAACAAGAGGGAGAGGAGCACTGCTTAAGAGAGCTTTGTGCTGGCGGCCTTACATATAAATTGGTAGGGGCTTTATTTTCAAGCGCTCAGAGGGCCTTTGAGCCGGAGCAATTTTTAGAATTAGCTATGTTGGCTACTATTTTTGACAGGGTTCCTATGACAGAGATAAACAAGAAAATTGTTGAGCAAGGCATTTTAGTCCTGCCTCGGACAGAAAGGAAAGGATTGAGGGTGTTGATGGATGCGTCAGGGCTTGAATTATTTGACGAACAAGCCATTTGCCAAAAGATTATCTCGCCCTTGTCAGCTGCTAATTGTAAAAACCATAAGAATAAAGCATTCCTGCTTTTGACAGAATGTGTTTCTGGAAGGGCCAAGAAAGCAGCAGAAGAACTCTTGGAAAGGAGCAGAAAGAAAAAAGAAGGGGTGAGGGAAATTATCCAAGAGATAGAAGATAGAGGAGACCTCTCTGCTTCTATTGTCTTTGAGGGGGATAGGGACTGGACATTGGCTTTGGCTGGGACAGTGTCCTCTCGTATCTGCCAAGAGTATAGGAGGCCTGTTTTCATTTATCATCGCGGGGAGAAACATAGCCAGGGTTCGGTAAGGACGCCTAAAGAGATAGATGCTATTGAATTAATGGCCTCTTGTTCCGGGTTGCTGCTGAATTATGGCGGTCATCCGAGAGCAGCTGGGTTTGGCTTGGATAATGAAAATATAGAAGCTTTTAAATCTTGTTTAATAGAAAACCTTAAAAAAATTGAATCTCAAATCTTAAATGTCATATGAAAAAAATAACTATTTACATTGATGGCGCTTCTCGCGGCAATCCTGGGCCGGCTGGCAGTGGCGTTGTGTTTTGTAACGAAAAGAATCAGTGTATCAAGGAATATACCGAATATCTGGGAACAGCTACTAATAACGAGGCGGAATATCATGCCTGCATCCTTGCCCTAGAGAAATTTAAGTCCTTTTTTGGCAAGAAGATAGCCAAGGTCTCGGATATTGAAATTAGGTCTGACTCGCAACTCTTGGTTAGGCAGATGAAAGGGGAATATAAGATAATGGACGAAAAACTCCAAAAATTGTTTTTGCAGGCATGGAATCTGAGGATAGATTTCAAGAAGGTTAAGTTTAAGTCAATTCCGAGGGAAAAAAATAAAGAGGCAGACAGATTGGCTAATGAAGCAATTGATAGTCAAATTTCCTCCAAAAAGCTTTTTTGAGCCCGTAGAAGTCAAACTTCCGTTAACTTCGGTCAAAGACTTCCGTCATGACTGTTCTCGGCAATAAGTTTTTGCCTTGATAGCATTTTTCTGTTAAAATTTAGTAGATATTCACTGCCGAGAACAGTTCTCTATATTCACTGCCGAGAACAGTTCTCTATGGGAGAGCTGTTCTCGGCATCTCTTATGATCATTATTGGGAAAAAGAAAAAAGATTCATTCGAGCAACTTCAAGAATTTTCAGGAGAAATGATAGGATTGGGCGAGAAGATAGAGGAGAAATTGAAAGAGAAGAAAGAGGCTGAGCAGCAGATTACTGAAAAAGAAGGGAGTATAAGCCGATTACGGACAGAGGTTTTTAGGTTAAAAGAAAGATTGGTCGATCTTACATTAGAACTTTCCGGGTTAGAACAAAAAAGACAAATAATCGAAGATCAAGAAGAATCATGAACTCTCTTGGATTAAGAACGGCATTTTTAGATTTTTTTGCGAAGAAAGGACATAAAATAATTTCTTCCAGTTCTCTTCTGCCTGTTGATCCAACTTCTCTCTTCACCTCTGCTGGCATGCAGCAATTTGTTCCTTATCTCTCTGGCAGTGTTGAGCTCCCATACCAAAGGGCTTGTTCAGTCCAGAAATGCTTGAGGGTTGGTGATATCGAGGAAGTGGGGGATAGATACCATCATACTTTTTTCGAAATGTTGGGAAACTGGTCTTTCGGTGATTATTTCAAGGAGGAGGCCATAGATTTTGCCATAGAATTCTTAGTAGATATCTGTCAACTTCCGAAAAAAAGATTGTGGGTTTCTATTTTCAAGGGAGAAGATGGTATACCCAGAGATGAGGAGTCGGCAGCAATCTGGCGGGCCAAAGGGATAGAGAAAGAGAGGATTTTTGAGTTTGGTATGGCAGACAACTTTTGGGGGCCAGTAACTAAAATCGGTCCCTGTGGACCCTGCTCCGAGATATTCTATGACTTGACCGGAAGTCCTTGCCAAAAGGGGAGCTCCTGTGGTCCGAACTGTGAATGCGGTCGGTTTATTGAGCTTTGGAATCTGGTTTTTATGGAATACGACAAGACCGAGAAGAGTAGTTTTAAGAAACTTCCTCGACAGAATGTTGATACAGGCATAGGTTTTGAAAGATTGCTCTCTGTTTTGCAGGCAAAGGAGTCCGGCTATGAAACAGATTTATTTTGGCCTATTATTCAAGAAATTGAGTCAATTTCTGGCTTAAGATACAATAAGAGAAAGAGAAGCTTCAGAATATTGGCAGACCACCTAAGAGCAGTCTGTTTTGTTGTTGCCGAGGGGGTTTTACCTTCAAATCTGGGCAGAGGATATGTCTTGCGCATGCTTTTAAGACGAATCTTCAGGTACGGGAAACTCTTGGACTTGCCTGCCTCCTGGTATGTTAAACCAATCAAGAGGGTATCAGAGATTTATGGCAAAGAATATCCATTAATCAGGGATAAAGAAACAGATATTTTAGAGGTTATCCAGGAAGAAGAAGAGAAATTTAGCAAGACATTGGTTAAGGGCATGAAACAATTTGATAAATTGCTTATGTTAAAAACTCGCAGAGGAGAGGCAAAAACCATTAGCGGCACAGAGGCATTTAATCTTTATCAGAGTTATGGTTTTCCGTTAGAATTAATAAAAGAGATGGCTATGGAAAAAGAGTGGGCAGTCGATGAGAAAGGTTTTCGAGAGCGCTTTGATAGCCACAAAGAGATTTCTAAAAAAGGAGCAGAGAAAAAATTCGGGGGAGTAGGGATAAATCAAATTCAGGGGGCGGAAAACAAGCTCAAAGCAACCAAGCTTCATACTGCCACACATCTTCTCCATCAGGCTCTCAGGCAGATATTGGGGAGCCATGTTCAACAGATGGGCTCTAATATTACCCCTGATAGATTAAGGTTTGATTTTTCTCATTCCTGTGGGATAACAAGTGAAGAAATAAAAAAAATAGAGGATTTAGTTAATCAAAAGATAGAAGAAGGCCTTACTGTCAGCAAAGAGATTATGCCTCATAACCAAGCCCTAAAATCAGGCGCCCTAGCTTTCTTTAAAGAAAAATATCCCAAACAGGTTTCTGTTTACACAATAAAGGATAAAAAAGAAAATATTTTTTCAAAAGAGATCTGCGCCGGGCCTCATGTAAAAAATATTTCTCGATTGGGAACATTTAAGATTGTAAAAGAAAAATCAGCGGGCGCCGGTGTTAGAAGAATAAAAGCGATTTTAATTTCTTAAAATCTATAGTCCCTTAATGTAGGTCCTATAGCAAAATTTATGCCAAATAAAAAAATCTTTGATATCTTGCCTCCAGGGAAAAGAGCCGTCAAGGCAATCCCAAAAGCCAAAAAGAATATAAAAAAGAATATAAAGCCGACAAGAAAATCTCCATCGCGCCTTTCCCCTCGCTCTTTTTCTCCTCGCCTCCCTTCTTTTAAATTACCCTCTCTGAAGATTCCATCACTACCTTTTGTTCAAAGTTCTCTTCGTATAAAAATTTTATTTGGCATCTCTGTTGTATTAATTAGCTTTGTAGTTTTTCTTCATTTATCATCTATGGCGGAAATAGAAATTGTTCCTAAGACTGAAAATCTATCTTTTGAAGAAGAGATTATAGTTGACACCAATGCTTTAAATTCTAATTTTTCTAAGGGAATGATCTTGGGACGGTTCCTTTCGGCAGAAAAAGAAATATCTGAGAGATTTCCTTCTACTGGTGAAGCAAAAAATCAGGGTAAGGCGTCTGGCCGGCTCAAGGTAGTGAATAATTATCATTTAGACCAGGCCTTAGTAGAAAAAACTCGTTTTCTGTCAGCTGATGGCAAATTGTTTTACCTTAAAGATGGTGTTAATATCCCGGCAGGGATGAGCCAGGAGGTATGGGTTGAGGCAGCTGAGCCAGGCCCGGAATACAATATAAAACCTACTACCTTTTCTATTCCGGGACTCTTGGGGTCTCCCCGTTATACTGTTGTCTACGCCGAGTCAGTTGGTCCAATGGAGAGTGGCTTTCGGGGCGAAGTTGCCCAGGTTGTTGGAAAGGACTTAGAAAATGCAGAAAGGGCTCTTTACGATAAACTCTCTGCCAATATGCAACAGGATTTTGAAAGTCAATTAGGTTCTTCTTTTTCTTTATTGGGGGAAGCGATAAGATGCGAAGTTTCGGGAAAATCTAGTTCAGTAGATGAAGGAGAGGAGACAGAAGATTTTGAGTTCAATCTGAAAATGGCCTGCACAGCAATAGCTTTTAAAGAAGGATATCTGAAAGACTTCACGAGATATGCTGTTATCCAGAGAACATCGGAGAATAAAGAAATCAAAGAAAGTACCTTTGTTATGGGGCCGTCTGTTGACAGGATTGATATCGAAAATGGGAAACTATTTCTTAAGATTAAAGTATCAACAGATATCTTCGAGAAGATTGACCTGAATGCTTTAAAGAAAGCACTAAGCGGCAAGTCCATCAAAGAGAGTGAAGTATTTTTACAGGCCTGTCCTGAGATTCAAAAAACAAGATTGCGGATTTCGCCATTCTGGCTCAAAAAAATCCCGCAGGAACTAGATAGAATTGAGGCAATAATTATTACGGACTAAATCCTGTTGGGCAAAGTATTGACCAAAACAAACAATTTTTGTATAATACTTAACAAGCCAATGGTTAAAGAAGAAAAGATTAAAAAAGAGGGAATAGTAATCGAAGCCCTACCCAGTTTGGATTTCAAAGTCAAGCTGGATAATGGTAAGGAAATCCTTGCTCATTTAGCCGGTAAATTAAGGATTTTTCGTATCAAGATGCTGCCCGGCGATAGGGTAATAGTAGAATTTACTCCTGATGACGAAAACAGAGGCAGGATTGTTTGGCGGGGCAAGAAAAAATGAAAGTAAAGCCATCAATAAAAAAAATGTGTCGAGATTGTAAAATCGTGCGTCGAAAAGGTACGGTTTATGTTATTTGTAAAAAACATCCTAAGCATAAACAAAGACAGGGGAAATAAAATGTCAAATCTCAAATGTCAAATGTTAAATGTCAAATCCACATCTTAAAACCTTAAATCTATCTTATCTATTAGTTTTAACATTTAAGGTTGTGGTTTTGAGTTTTGAGTTTTGAGACTGAGCAGAGCAAATTATGCCGCGTATAGTAGGTGTTAACATACCAAACGGGAAACAAATAAGAATTGCTTTGACCTCTATCTATGGGATAGGGCGGTCTTTATCTGAGAGAATCTTGAGAGAGGCCAATATCCAGGCATCTAAAAAGGCCTCTGATTTAAGCGTAGAAGAATTAACCACGCTCAAGGATATTATTGGTAAGGACTTGAAGATAGAAGGAGAATTAAGAAGAAAGGTTTCGATGGGGATAAAACGACTTAAGGATATCAAGAGTTGGCGCGGATCAAGACATATAAAAGGCTTGCCGGTTAGGGGGCAGACAACCAGGATTAACAGCAGAACAGTAAGGGGCAATGTAAGAAGAACGGTGACTTCTGGCAGGAAGAAAGCGCCGATGGCAAAGTAGAAATAAAGAGTTAGTATATTCGTATAACATTTATGGGTAAGAAACGCATTATTAAAAGGACACAGGAAGAGATTTTAGCTGAGAAAGATAAGATAGACCAGGCACTGAAAAGGGGGCTTCAGGTTAAAGGCTCTACAAAGATTCAGGAAGGAAGGATATATATATATTCTTCTTACAACAATACAATGATGACCCTTACTGACTCAAAGGGGAATGTTTTAGCGTGGACAAGCGCTGGTTCAATCGGCTTTAAAGGAACGAAAAAGTCTACTCCTTTCGCTGCTTCTAAAGTCACTCAGGTGATAGTTGATAAGGCAAAAAAAATGGGGTTGAGCCAGGTTGAAGTATTAGTAAGCGGGATAGGTTCGGGGAGAAATTCGGCATTAAGGTCTTTAGGTAACTACAATTTAGAGATTACTTCTATTAAAGACATTACTCCTATTCCACATAATGGATGCAGGCCTCCTGTGCCAAGAAGAGTATGAAAGAACCAAAATGTAAGATTTGCCGGCGTTCCGGCGTTAAACTTTTTTTGAAGGGAGAACGTTGTTTTTCTCCCAAATGTTCTATGGTTCGGAGACCATATCCTCCTGGATTTCAAAACAAGAAAAGAAGGCGTTTCTTATCTGATTATGGAAAGCAGCTAAGGGAAAAACAAAAACTCAAGAATTGGTATAATCTGTCAGAACATCAGTTTAAGAAATACGTTAAAGGAGTTTTAGAAAGAAGCAGTAGAGGGGAAAATGCTTCGGTTCTTTTGATAGAGAGGTTAGAGACGAGATTAGACAATGTTGTTTTTAGATTGGGTTTTGCGGAATCAAGGTCAAAAGCCCGACAGCTTGTTTCTCATGGCTGCTTCTTGATTAATGGTAAAAAAGTGAACATTCCATCTTATCGAGTGCGGAAAGGAGATAAGATTGATATCAGACCGTCTTTCCTTAAGAAGAAAATCTTTAATGAGATTGATGTAAAGTTAAAAAAACATCAGAGTCCTTCATGGTTAAAGTCAGATATTAAAAAATTAAAGGCTGAAGTTATAGGTAGGCCGTCTCTGGAAGAGACAGCCCCGCCGGTTGAACTATCAACCATATTTGAGTTTTATTCACGTTAAATAATTTCAAAGCGAAATATGATTCCTTTACCTCAAAAACCTAAGGTTATTAAAGGAGAAAAAAATAAGGTCCTTTTTAAAATTGAGGGCTTATACCCAGGCTACGGAAGCACTATCGGGAATAGCTTGAGACGAGTTTTATTTTCTTCATTAGAGGGAGCCGCCATTACTCAAGTAAAAATAAAAGATGTAGTTCATGAATTTTCTGCTATCCCAGGAGTTTTGGAAGATGTAGTGCTTATTTTATTGAATCTGAAGAGGCTCCGTTTTAAGATGTATGGTTCTGAGCCTCAGAGGGGGACTCTCAAGGTAAAAGGAGAGAAAGAGGTTAAGGCCTCTGACTTTGTCCTGCCCTCCCAAATAGAAATTATGAACAAGGATAATCATATTGCTACCTTGACCAGCAAGAAATCTTGTTTAGAAATGGAGATTCAGGTTGGAAAGGGCATTGGCTATGAACCGGTAGAAAAAAGGAAAAAAGAAAAATCAGAGATAGGGGCGATAGACATCGATGCTATCTATAGTCCGATCAAGAAGGTGTCTTTCCATGTAGAAGACATGCGGGTAGGCGAGAGGACTGATTTTGATAGATTATTCTTAGAGATTGAGACCGATGGAACGGTTTCACCTGAGTCCGCGTTTGAAGATGCATGTAATATCTTGGGAAAGCATATTGCTTTGTTATTAGAGGATTTTCAAGAGAAAGAGAAGATACAATCGCGGGGGAAAGAGAAAAAGAAGCCAAAGAAAAGCGCAGTGGCGAAGAAGACAACAAAAGCAAAAAAAGAGAGAAGAAAAGAAGCAAAAAAAGATATCTTGAAGAAAGAAATTACAGAAATAGGACTCTCGAGGCGAACATCCAGCGTTCTGATGGAGAATAAAGTAAAAACCGTTGCCGCCCTTATCGAAAAAGATGAAAAGAGCATTGTAGGTATCAATGGAATGGGAAAAGCAGGATTGAAAGAGATTAAAAAGGCGCTTAAGAAATTTAATCTAGGATTAAAACTATGAGAAAACGAAAAGTCGGTCGAAAACTTTCTCGCACAGAAGATCAAAGAAAAGCCCTTTTGAAGGGACTGGCTCGTTCTTTATTTGTTTATGAAAGAATAGAAACAACCGAAGCTAAAGCAAAGGAGGTTTCTGGTTTTGCCGAAAAGTGTATAACCAGGGCGAAACAGGGCGGTCTTGTCCCCAGGAGATATCTATCTTGTTTTTTTGACAGAAAAGTGGTGAAGAAATTAGTTGATGATATTGCTAAGAG
>CAZIIL010000029.1:0-8304 GCA_964539465.1 uncultured Candidatus Saccharibacteria bacterium | reverse complement strand
AGAACTTTTTGCGACAAATGGTTCGCCAACAATACCAGAAAAAGAAACATTATCTATTTTGTATATCCCCTCTCCTTCTATTTCTCTTTCGTAATCTATTATATTTCTCACTACTATCTCCATCTTGTCAGGATCCATAAGTGTAGATGGCAATGTCTGCATCTCTGATCTATTCTTAGCTTCTTTTGTAGAAACATTACCACCGATACACCACTCGCAACTTAAATTACACTTGCTACAGGGGTGAATTAATACCTCATAGGGTGGCAATATCACATCTTGATGTAAGGAATGTTCAAACCGCTTTCTCCTATATTTCAGGATATGTACTTCATTAAATATTCCAAAAATATCTGGTCTTAGATATTTCTTTAAAAAGGCATCATAGTTCATGTTTCTCCTGAACAATGAATAATCTATCAGAATTGTTTTCTCCCTCTGGCACAGCTGCTCCTTCTTTGGCTTTTTTAGCCCCATGAACTGCTAATTTCTTGCCTTTCAGAATGCCTTCTGAAATAAGAAGATTGTGGACCACATCTGAGGGCTGGGCCCCGACCGAAAGCCAATGCCCAATCCTATCTTTTTTAAGTTCTTTTTCCCTAGTTAATGGATTATAAAAACCAACAATCTCAACAGGCCTTCCTCCTTTGGGAGGATTTCTTCTATCAGTAACTACGAGTTTAAAAAACGGCTGATTCTTTTTCCCTGCTCTTAAAAATCTTATTCTTAACATTTTATTAATATATTACCACCCTTTAACTTTTAATCCTTCTTCTGCTGCTATTTCTTCGGCTTCCTGCTTAGAAGAACCCTTTCCTTCTGCCACTTTCTCTTTCTCCAAAAACAGGCCAACAAGAAAGTGCTTATCATGGTCGGGCCCCCATTCATCTAAAACCTTGTAGTCGGGAGTGATTCCCACCTTTTCTTGAGACAATTCTTGGAATACGGACTTGGGGTCCCTAAATAATCCTCCTTCGATAATCTCCGGCAGTTTCACTAATAGATGTTTTGAAATAAATTCCTTGCAGGGTTTATAACCCTGGTCCAAAAAAAGCGCGCCAATAAATGCCTCAAAGGTGTCGCCCAAGATATAAAGGCGGGGCTTGCCTAATTCTTTTTGCTCGCCTTTTGAAAGCAAGAGGAAATCATTAAAAGATAACTCATCGGAAACTACAGCCAATATCTTGGAATTTACCAATGAAGCCCTCCAATTCGTTAATTCTCCTTCCATGTGGTCGGGATAATGGATAAAGAGATATTGGGTAACTACTAATTCCAAGACAGCATCGCCTAAAAACTCTAATCTTTCGTTATGGAAGAGTCTAAAGTTTGTATTCTCGTTTAGATAGGAACGATGACAAAAGGCCTGGGTTAATAGGTCTTTATTCTTAAAAGAGAGATTCAATTTTTTTTCTAACTTAGAAAAATCTTTCATAATGACTTATTTATTATTAGTCTAGAAATCAAGGTTCTGCCGAAGGCAGGTTTTTGTAGACCGTTCCTAAGACGCCATTGATAAAGCTTCCTGAACTAGCACCGCCAAAATTTTTAGCCAATTCTATCGCCTCATTAATGGCTACCTTTGGCGGAACTTCTGATTTGTCTTCGTAGAGCAATTCATAAAGCCCAAGCCGCAATACATTCCTATTAATTGGCGATATCTGTTCTATCGGCCAATGAGGAGCCGCTTCTTTGATAACCTCATCGATTTCCTGAAGATTATCTATGACTCCGTTAACTAATCTGTAGATAAAATCTTTATCCTTGAGCCCTGGACCGAATTTCCGGGTATTCCCTTCAATGATTTCTTCTAATGGCCGCTTCTGATTATAAAAATCCCACTCATACAAGCTCTGCATCGCAATAGAACGAGATAAATGACGACTCGCCACGTTTCCTTGCCCTCACTCTGCTCTTTTTTGACAAAGAGATTTGTTCGGGTTCGCTAAAATTAAAAGTTCTATTAAATTAGAATTATCCTTGTTGGTTTATTCCTTTTTCGATAACTCTTTCAAGCTCAAAGGGGCTCCCTTATCACCTCCTTCTTTCTTTTTAGCAACTATCTCTTTTTCTCTTTTCTTTCTTTCTTTCTTTTCCAATTTTGCCAATACATCTAACACCATCCTTCCTTTATAATAACCACAATAACGGCAAATTGTATGGGGCAAAATTGCCCTTCCGCACTTTGAACAGACAGTCAAAGGCAAAGATTTCAAAGAAAGATGTGATCTTCTTCTACCCTTCTTTGAACTTGTGTGTCTTGATTTTGGGACAGCCATATTTCTAATAAGAAAGATAGCATAATGATTGAATATTTTCAATACTTTGCGTCGACAGACCTCGACACCAATTCTATTTTTCCTGCGAAGCTAATCTCTACTCCAACAAACGGAATCTTACGCAATCATGGCTTTCAGACATATTTCAAATACAAGGAAACAAGAGAAGAATCTCGAGAAATCTTTGACAGAAATTTAAAAAAGACAAAAAATTCCAGAAAAAGTGTGGAAAAGCCCGATTTGACTAAGTTTTTTAAAGCACTAGAATAGAGTAATGACTACTCCCAAATTCACCCATCTGCATGTCCACTCACATTATTCTCTCTTAGACGGACTGTCTAAGATACCTGAACTCATTGATTATGTAAAGGCATCAGGAATGGATGCGGTTGCCCTTACAGACCACGGCGCTCTCTACGGAGCGGTCGAATTTTACAAGGAAGCCGTTAAGAAAAAAATCAAACCGATCATTGGCTGCGAAATGTATATGGCTTTTGAAAGCATGAATCAGCGCCGACCCCAGATAGATAAACAAAGATATCACTTAGTCCTACTCGCCAAAAATGAAATTGGTTATAAAAATCTAGTCAAATTGGTCACCAAAGCCCATTTAGAGGGCTTTTATTATAAGCCAAGGATTGACGACGAGCTCCTGCAAGAATACGCTGAAGGATTAATTGGGCTCTCGGCTTGCCTACAGGGTAAGATTCCGAGATTAATCTTATCCCGCAGATTTGATGAGGCAGAGCAATTAGCCCTAAAGTACCAGGATATCTTTGGGAAAGATAATTTTTATTTAGAACTACAAAACCACCCCAGCATCAAGGAGCAGAAAACTGCCAATAACGGTATTATTGCCATCGCCAAGAAACATCACATTCCTTTGATAGCAACGAATGATTCTCATTATCTCAGACCAGAAGACGCTAAAGCCCAAGATATTCTGATGCTTATTAATACAGGCGCCGATCCCAATGATCCAGAGCGGCTCACAATGATTGCCGATGACTTTTCTTTAAGAAGTCCTGATAGAATGGCTCATGATTTCAAAGAGACGCCAAGCGCTATTGAAAACAGCCAAAAAATTCAAGAGCTCTGTGATTTCAAATTTAAGTTTGGCCAGACAATCCTTCCTGAATTTATTCCGCCAAAGGGCTTTACTCTCAGCACCTATCTAAAGAAACTATGCCAAGAAGGCATTAAGCAGAGATTCGGCGACTCTCCTCCTCCGGAGTTAGAAGAAAGATTGGAAAGAGAACTCTCTGTTATTAAGACAATGGACTACTGCGCCTATTTCCTTATTGTCCAGGATTTTGTCAGATGGTCAAAGAAGAATAGGATTGTGGTGGGGCCAGGCCGCGGCTCTGTAGCAGGTTCTATTGCGGCTTATCTTTTAGGCATTACAGAAATCGACCCATTAAAATACGACCTGCTTTTTGAAAGATTTCTGAACAAAGGACGTGTCAGTATGCCCGATATTGATCTTGATTTCGCAGACACAAGAAGAGAAGAAGTTCTTGAATATGTTAGGGAAAAATATGGAAAGAATCGGGTTGCTCAGATTATCACATTTGGGACAATGGCGGCCCGGGCAGCTATCAGGGATGTAGGCAGGGCTATGCGTTATGAATACAGCTATTGCGATAGGATAGCTAAAATGATTCCGCTTTTTTCTACACTTGGCCAGACATTGAAAAATGTTGCCGAATTTAAAAGGACTTACGAAGAAGAAGAAAAAGCAAGGACTCTTATTGATAATGCCCGCAAATTAGAAGGAGTAGCCAGACACGCTTCAACACACGCCTGCGGCGTAGTAATATCCAAAGAGCCGTTAGACAACATTGTACCGCTTCAGTACTCAAGCCGGGACGACAAGAGTATTATAACGCAATACGATATGCATTGCGTTGAGGATTTGGGACTCTTAAAAATGGATTTCTTAGGACTTAAGAATCTGACTATTATTGAACGCGCTCTGAGATTAATAGAAGAAAACCGCCATGTTGAGATTAATCTGAGCAAGCTCCCGTTAGACGATAAGAAAACATTCGAATTATTCCAGAGAGGCGGAACAACTTCTGTATTCCAATTTGAATCTTCCGGAATGAAGAAGTGGTTGAGAGACTTGAAGCCAACAGCATTCGAAGATATTGTTGCAATGGCTGCGCTTTATAGGCCCGGACCAATGGAACTTATCCCACAATATGTTAAAAGAAAGCAAGGAAAGGGAAAAATCACCTATCTTCATCCAGACCTGGAACCAATCCTTAAAAATACCTATGGCATCTTAATATTCCAGGAACAACTGATGCAAATAGCTAGAGATTTGGCAGGATTTAGTTTGTCAGAAGCAGATATTCTCAGAAAAGCAGTGGGCAAAAAGATTAAGTCGCTTCTAATAGAACAGGAGAAAAAACTTATTGATGGGATGATTAATAATGGTATAGACAAAGCGATTGCTGAAAGGATATGGCAATGGGTACTACCTTTTGCCCGTTATGGTTTTAATAAAAGCCACAGTGTTTGTTACGCCCTTATTGCCTATCAGACCGCTTATCTTAAAGCCCATTATCCAGTAGAATTTATGGCGGCCGTGTTGGCCTCGGAAAAAACAGAAGTGGAAAGAATTGCTTTCTTAATTGAAGAATGCAAGTCGATGAACGTTGATGTTCTGGCTCCAGATATTAATGAATCAGAGGAAAACTTTACCGTGGTAGACAAAAACAGGATAAGGTTCGGACTTGAGGCAATCAAGAATGTGGGCCACAACATTGTTGAGTCAATCGTAAAAGAAAGGAGAGAAAGCGGTCCTTTTTCCTCTGTCGTTGATTTTGTTAGTCGTATTACTTCCAAGAGTCTCAATAAAAAATCTTTAGAGAGCTTAATAAAGGCAGGAGCCCTTGATGGTCTTGCTGAAAGGAAGCAACTCTTAATAAATTTGGAAAACCTGCTTGCTTGGGCCCGTGAACAGCGAAAACAAAAAACCAACGGCCAGAGTTGCCTCTTTAGTAACCCTGGTTTTAATCACGAGATACGTCTTGAAAAAAGCGTGCCGGCAACTAAAAAAGAAAAATTGGCATGGGAAAAAGAATTATTGGGACTCTATATCTCAAGCCATCCTCTTGAAGATTTCAAGGAAATATTCCAAAAGAAGACATTCCCTATCACCAAGGTTATCAGAGAATTTTTTGATACAAGAAAGCGGGTTCGGATAGGAGGAATCATATCGTCTATTAAAAGGATAATCACCAAAAATGGGAAAACAATGCTCTTCGTTACTGTGGAGGACCAAACAGACAGAATGGAAGTGGTGGTCTTCCCGTCAATGATTCAGAAGAATCCGACTGTTTTCCAAGAAAACAAGATTGTTTTGGTAGCGGGCCGAGTAGATACAAGAGAAGGAAGCACAAAGATTATATGTGAAGAGATCGAAGAAATTATCGAAGAATCGGATGTATTGACAAATAAATAAAGACTTCTAAACTAAAGACAGTATGAAGCATATCAAAGGAAACCCAACAACCACAACAACAACCTCTTAGAGGGGGCTTTTAAGAAATTCTAATTCTTAAGAGGCCTCTTCCTAAAAGAGGTTTTTTAATCGCCAAGAATCTATGTTGAGGTCTGACCTCGATAATAAATATCCGGGAATCTGTGGATATCCGATATCCATAAATACCAAACAAAAAAGCCGAAATTTATGTTAAGATTAAAATAAACTAAGGAAAAAATATGCCTAAGATACAAACCATTCGCCATTCATTAGCCCATATTATGGCTTTAGCCATCCAGGAGCTATACCCTAAAACCAAATTCGGCATTGGGCCTGCCATTGAAAATGGCTTCTATTACGACTTAGATCTATCAAAATCCATAAGTCCTGAAGACCTGCCGCGAATTGAAAAAAGAATGAAAGAACTTCTGGATAAGGACATCTCGTTTAAAAAACAAGAAGTTTCTAAAGCGCAAGCTAAAAAGCTCTTCAAAGACGAGCCATACAAATTAGAGCTCATTAAAGAAATGGAGGGCAAGATTACTACCTATAAAAGTGGTGATTTTCTGGATTTATGCCGCGGTCCCCATATTAGGTCAACCAAGCAAATCCCAAAGCAAGGATTCAAGCTTACCAAGACTGCTGGCGCTTATTGGCGCGGAGACGAAAAGAATAAGATGCTTACCAGAATATATGGAGTTGCTTTCCTTAGTAAAAAAGGATTGGATAGATATTTAGATTTACAGGAAGAAGCAGAGAAAAGAGATCATCGCGTATTAGGAAAAAAATTAGGATTGTTCATCATAGATGAAGAATTTGGCAAGGGACTTCCATTATGGACTCCAAAAGGAGCAATCCTGCGAAAAGCAGTAATGGATTTTGCTCTGCAGACCTATTTAAAGAGAGGTTATCAGTTGGTAGCAACGCCGCACATTGCCAATCTTAATCTATGGGAACGGTCTGGACACTGGAATTTCTATCGAGATAGTATGTATCCGCCAATGAAGTTAGAGAATGAATATTTTATGATTAAGCCGATGAATTGTCCTGGACATGTTAAGATTTATAATTCTGAGATTAGGTCCTATAAAGAGCTGCCAATCAGATATACAGAGATGGGAACGGTTTACCGCTTCGAGAAGTCAGGCGTGCTTCATGGACTTACACGCGTAAGGGGCTTTACCCAAGATGATGCCCATATCTTTTGCACGCCGGAACAATTGCAAGATGAGTTGGTAGAAATGATTGACCTAACTCATTTCATTCTCAACTCTTTCGGATTCAAGGAATTCGAGGTGGGGTTATCTGTTAGAGACCTAAAAAGCAAGAAGAAATACTTAGGTTCAGATAAGACATGGAATCTCGCTGAGACAGCGCTTGAAAAAGCATTAAAGCAAAAAGGATTATCGTTTACTCGATATATGGGCGAAGCGGTTTTTTATGGACCAAAGATAGATTTGTTGGTTAAAGACGCCATCGGCAGAAAATGGCAATTATCTACCATTCAGGTTGACTTCAACTTTCCACAGAAATTTGATATGGCCTACGTAGATAAAAAAGGCAAGAAGCAAAGACCGATTATGCTCCATCGAGCACTCCTGGGCTCTTTAGAAAGATTTATTGGCGTGCTAATCGAGCATTATGGCGGCGTATTCCCCTTGTGGCTTTCGCCAGAGCAAATTTGGGTTATTCCTATCAGCTCCGCGCATCAAGAATATGCTGAAAAGATTGGAAAGGCATTAACAGAAAAAAATATCAGGGTTGTAATAAAAGATAAGGCAGAGACTGTAAGTAAAAAAATCAGAGCAGGAGAAATACAAAAAATTCCTTACTTATTGGTTGTCGGAGACCGAGAAATAAAGAGTAATTCCGTAGGCGTTAGGAAGAGAGAAAAAGGAGATATTGGTATAATGAAATTGGATAAGTTTATAAAAGAGATAGAAGAGGAAATCAAAAAGAAAAAATGAAATACCACATTATCACGTTTGGCTGTCAGACAAATAAGAGTGATAGCGAACGGATTGCTGCTTACTTAGAATCCATAGGATATAATGCAGCTCCTGATATTACAGGGGCTGCATTAATTGTTGTTAATATGTGTTCTGTAAGACAATCCGCTGTAGATAGGGTTTATGGCAGGGTCAAGGATTTTGCCAAATTAAAAATTAAAAATGAGAAATTAAAAATCATTCTAACGGGATGCATTCTAAGCCATGACCTCAAGAGATTCAATGATAAGAAATGTTTTGATTACATACTTGCTATCAAGACCCTACCCTATTGGAAGGAAGCATTAAATAAACCACGATTTATTTATTATCCAAATCAAAGAAACGAAGCATTCAACAAAGAATTCCATGCTGATTACTTCAGAGTAATGCCGCGATATTCAAATATCTTTTCCGCTTATATTCCTGTCTCTACCGGATGCAATAATTTCTGCGCCTACTGCGTGGTGCCGCATACACGAGGGCCAGAGATATCAAGACCCGCAAAAGATATTCTGAATGAAGCCATGCAACTAACCCAAAA
>CAZIIL010000028.1:0-8312 GCA_964539465.1 uncultured Candidatus Saccharibacteria bacterium | reverse complement strand
AAAATATTTTTTTCTCCACGCCTCTTAAAGTTCGATAAAATCCGGTTTCCTTGCCAAAAAGCCCTCCGCCTTTTTGGAGCAATATGAAGGTAATTAAGAGTAAAGAGACTACGACTTGAGAAATTACTAAAAACTGTTGCATTTTAGTCAGGAGAAACGATTCTTAAAATAACACTAATAATTAGGGCGCTAAGAAATAAAGGCCAAAGTCCTACTATTTCTAATTCAGGAAAAAAGATGTCCACTGTTTCCCAGAGTAGCATATTAATAACAATATCGAAAAGGCCGAAGCTTAAAGTCATAAGAAGAAAAAGGAATTTCTTCAATATAGGCCTGATAAAGATATTAAGAAGCGCCAGGGTTAAGCTGCAAATAATAAATGCTTCCTTTGTTCCAAAAAAAGCCACCCCTGGGATAAATGTTATTGCCAGCCATAGAGATAAGCAGGCAACCAGGATATGAAAAAAGATTCTTTTTAACACAGTTGAATTTTTTTGGATATAATTAAAATTAGCAAAATTTATGTCGAAAGTCAACTGCCAATGTTCAACCAATATTCAATCTTCCAGATTGAACATTAAGAATTCTTGACTTTATACAGTTTATACAGTAGGCGGAAACATACATTCTTGACAGGAATTGCTTTATTGATTAGAATACAAATTAGCAGTCGACTCATTAAAGTGCTAATCTGCGCAAGGATTATAAACAATAAACAAAAAATATGAAGATAAAGCCATTATCAGATCACATTCTGATAGAACCCATAAAAAAGGAGGAGAAGACAAAGGCCGGAATTTTACTTCCTCAAACTGTTGGCGAAGAAAGACCAGCGCAAGGAAAGGTGATTGCTGTTGGCCCCGGGAAGAAGGATAAAGAAGGCAGAGTTGTTCCAATGGGAGTAAATGCTGGAGATATGGTTTTGTTCACGAAGTATGGACCGAATGAGATAAAATTTAATGATAAAGAATATCTCATTGCGAAAGAAGAGGATATACTTGCAATTATCGAAGATACTCAATGATCGCGAAGTTCAATCTTAATTTCATTTAATTTTTAATTTGACTGAGCCCAAGCAAAGCAGAGCTAAGATTTAGAAAGCGGAGCGAGCAAGGGCGAAGAAGTATGAGTAAACAAATTATCTTTTCAGAGGATGCCCGCAGGAGACTCAAAGCGGGCGCTGATAAACTGGCGAACGCTGTTGGGGTAACATTAGGACCAAAAGGAAGGAATGTTGTTCTGGACAGCGGTTTTGGCGCGCCAATCATTACTAACGACGGAGTAACCATCGCAAAAGACATTGAGCTGGAAGACAGGGTAGAGAACTTAGGAGCTGAGATTGTTAAAGAAGTTGCCTCTAAGACCAATGATGTAGCTGGTGATGGGACTACCACGGCTACTATTTTAGCTCAGGCAATCCTTACTGCTGGATTGAAGAATGTGGCAGCTGGGGCTGATCCACTGGCATTGAGGAGAGGAATTGAGAAAGGCACAGAAGCCATAGTTGAAGCGTTAAAGAAGATCGCGAAAAAAGTAGAGGGCAAAGAAGAGATTGCGCAGATAGCAACGATTTCAGCCGAAGATAAGAAAATCGGCAATCTGATATCCGATGTAATGGAAACAGTAGGAAAGGACGGAGTGATTACTTGTGAAGAATCAAAAGCACTAAGTTTCGAAAAAGAGATTGTTAGGGGAATGAGATTCGACCGCGGCTATATCTCGCAATACATGATGACAGATGCAGAGAGGATGGAAGCGGTCTATGAGGACCCGTTTGTCCTGGTAACCGATAAAAAGATTTCTGCTTTGTCCGAAATACTGCCAGTGCTGGAAGCAATAGCTAAGACAGGCAAGAAAAATTTAGTTATTATTGCAGATGACGTAGAAGGAGAGGCCTTAGCAACCCTGGTTATTAATAAACTCAGGGGTGTCTTTAATACATTGGCGATAAAGGCGCCGGGCTTTGGCGACAGGAAGAAAGAGATGTTGCAGGACATCAGCGTCTTAACTGGAGCCCAGCTGATTTCTGAAGAAACAGGTCAGAAATTAGAAAACGCCAAGCAAGATATGCTTGGTCATGCAAGGAAAATTATTACTGACAAAGAGCATACAACTATTATCGAGGGCAAAGGTTCTAAAGAGATGATTGATGCCAGGATAAGCCAAATAAGAAAGCAGATTGAGAAATCGGACTCTGATTTTGACAAGGAGAAACTTCAGGAGAGATTAGCCAAGATGGCAGGCGGAGTAGCTGTGATTAAGGTTGGAGCCGCAACAGAGGTTGAACAAAAAGCGCTTCTGCACAAAACAGAAGATGCTTTAGCTGCTACCAAGGCAGCGGTTGAGGAAGGTGTTGTGCCTGGCGGCGGCGTTGCCTTGCTAAGATCTATATCTGCTCTAAACAGTTTACAACTCTCTGGAGACGAACTAACAGGGATACAGATATTAAAAAGAGCCATTGAAGAGCCGGCAAGGATTATAGCTCAGAATGCTGGTCTAGATGGGGGAGTAGTGGTTGCCGAGATTAAGAAGAAACAGGGTGGATTTGGATTTAATGCCGACACGATGAAGTTTGAGGACTTATCCGAGAGCGGCATTATCGACCCGGTCAAGGTTGTAAGGTCTGCTATAGAAAACGCTGCTTCAGCTGCTTCTATGTTTCTGACAACCGAGGCGATTGTGTCTGATATACCAGAAAAAAAGAAAGATATGTCTTCAATGTCAGGGGGCATGGGCGGCATGGGCGGCATGGGCGGCATGGGCGGTATGCCGGGATACTAATTCCTTGCTATCGTAAGAATCGCAATTGCTGCCAGAATCGCAATTGTAAAAAATCACAAAAGCCCCGAAAAGGGGCTTTTGTGATTTGATAAATATCTGTTTCTGGTTATAATAAAGCAAATATAACAGGTGGGGTGGCTGAGTGGACGAAAGCGCAACGTTGGAATCGTTGTGTAGCCGGAAGGTTACCGTGGGTTCGAATCCCACCCCCACCGCCAAATTGCTTCTATAAATTGTAAAAACAAAATTGATAATGTATGGATAAAAATAAAATTGATTTAATACTTTTAATTCTATTCCCAATATTTGCTTCGGTACTTTCTTTTATGTTTAAGGCAAATGCGTTTGAGTCAATTATATTATTTTTAGTTTTGCCGTCACTTTATCTTTCGATTCGAGTTCCTCAACATATTAAAAAATCACTTATTTTTTCTGTTATATTAGGCGTTCCTACAATAATCTGGACAGATTATATTGCCCATCTTAATAGACAATGGTTAATACCTGAATCCATTTTTCCTTTTAGATTATTCAGTTATGTAACAATAGAAGTAATTATATGGGCAATAGCCATGATGTATCTGCCTACAATGTTCTATGAATATTTTTTAGACAAGAAAACGAGCAAGGGATTATCTTTCCTAAGATCAAGCATTTTTGTTGTTTTGATCCTGATTGCTTTTTCAGCTTTTGCTGTTTTGTTTTTTTGGTTTCCTGACCTGCTGCGCATCCCATATTTTTATCTATTCTTTGGACTTATAATTGTTTTATTGCCCATATTGATTGAGTTCTTTCGCCGTCCGAATATATTTTCCCGGCTTTGCAGGGCAGGTTCTTATTTTTTCTTTTTAACATTTTTATACGAAATAACAGGACTCAAACTTGGTTGGTGGGATTTCCCTGGCCCTCAGCTGATTGGCTGGGTTTCTATTTTGGGTGTGCGTTTTCCTTTTGAAGAACTGTTTTTCTGGATTATGCTTTTTGCAATGGCATGGCTTTCTTATTATGAATTTTTCTTAGATGACGAGAAATAAAGAACAAAACTGATAATTTTTATTGTTGATGGACAATCCTATTGAAGAAATCAAGAATCGGCTTGATATAGTAGAGGTTATTGGCAGTTATATCAAGTTAAAGAAGGCAGGCGCTAATTATCGGGCCGTCTGTCCTTTCCATTCAGAGAAAAAGCCGTCTTTTTTCGTCTCGCCAACCAGACAAATCTGGAAATGTTTCGGATGTGGAAAAGCAGGCGACGTCTTCGGTTTTATTAAAGAAATTGAGGGAGTGGAGTTTGGTGATGCGTTAAGAATCTTAGCGCAAAAGGCAGGAGTAGAACTAAAGCGCCTTAAGACAGACCCACAGATTAAGACCAAACGTCAACGGCTCTATGAGATGTGCGAGCTTGCAACCGTATTCTTTCAAAAGCAGTTGGGGACAAGTAAAAAAGGCAAGGAAGCAAAGAATTATTTATTAAGCAGGACAATATCAGAGGAGTCCATTAAGGAATGGCGGCTGGGTTATTCGCCTGATACATGGCAGGGGCTAAGCGATTTCTTGTTTTCCCGGGGATACAATAGGGATGAGATTCAAAGCACAGGTCTTACCGTAAGAAATGAGAAGGGCCGTTCTTATGACCGTTTTCGCGGCAGGATTATATTTCCGTTGTTTGATTTCAATTCCCAGGTAATCGGTTTTACCGGCCGTGTTCTTGAATCCCAAAAGGGCAAATCAGCAGGAGAGGAAAGAAGTGTTGTTGCTAAATATGTAAATACCCCGAATACACTGCTTTACGATAAGAGTCGGGTACTCTATGGCATTAACAATGCCAAGGTGGCTATAAGAAAAGAAGATGCCTGTATATTAGTAGAAGGCCAGACAGATGTTATTTTATCACACCAGATGGGGGTTAAAAATGTTGTGGCGAGTTCTGGGACCGCTTTAACCCCCTTTCAATTGAATATCTTGAAAAGATATTCAGGGAATCTGATTCTATCTTTTGATATGGATGCGGCAGGAAGTACGGCAACAGAGCGGGGAATTGTCTTGGCTCAACAAAAAGGGTTTGGTATTAGAATACTGGTGATGCCCGGCAGTCATGACCCGGCTGATGTTATTGCTAAAGACCCAAAGGATTGGAGGAAGATAATAGAAGGCGCTAGGGATATCCTCGATTTCTATTTTGAGAATACCTTTGCTAAGTTTGATAAAAATAATCCGCGGGATAAGAAAAAGATATCAGAGGCCTTGTTGTCTGTCATCAAGAGGATTCCGAACAAGATAGTTCGTTATCACTGGATACAAAAGTTATCTCGGGAATTAGGAGTAAGAGAGAGAGATATTGAGGACGAACTTCAGAACGTAAAATTGAGCGTAAGAAAAGAGAAAGAAATTTTACCAGATAAAAATCCTCCCAAGAGCAGACAAGAAGCGCTAGAAAATGAGTTGTTAGTTTCGCTTTTTGAAGACAAGGAAAATTTTAAGATATTGAATGAAAAAGACCTTTGCCTTCTTTCTTCTGAAACAGCCGAAATCATTTCTTTTATCCAGAAAAAAGGGATTAATCTCAAGGAGATAGAAAAGGAGTTGGCGCCAGAATTATTCAAAAAAGTCCAGATACTTTCACTGGAAGCAGAGGTTAGAAAAGAAGATAAGGATATGGATATGGACCCGATTGACGAAACCCGCGAGTGCTTGAAAAGGATGAAACTGCTGCGTCTTAAGAAGGCATTAGGAGGTCTTTCTCAAGATATAAAAAATTCAGAGCAAGAAAAGGATTTTATTAAAGTAAAAAACTTGGCCAATGAATTTAATAAATTAACAAAAGATTTAGATGCGCTCGACAAAGAAAAATAAAACAGCTGTTAAAACGGCCCAAATTAAGAAAAAAAATAAAAAGCTGGGGAGTATTGAGAAGAAAGCAAAGAAGAAAAAGAGAATAGCAAGTAAAAAGACGAAGAATGCCCGAAAGGAGGTTCAAGCCAAGAAACCAGGAAGAAAAACTTCTGCAGCGGAGAAAAAGAAAACCAGTAAAAGCCATGCCCGCCAACAGGTAAACAAGATTCAGCCAAAGGAGATAGGCAAGTTTTTCCCGAAAGAATTAGTCGAACAATTGATTAAAAAAGGAAAGGCAAGAGGTTTTATCACTATCCCTGAAGTTCTCAGCCTATTTCCTAATGCAGAAAAGGATGTAGATGGCATAGAAGAACTATACCAAAGATTAGGAAACAACGGGATTGAGATTAGGGATAAGAGAGAATTTCTTGTTGCTGCCGAGAAGAAACGCTTTTCGGGAAGACAAATAAAGATTGACACGGTTCAGGTTTATCTAAAAGAGATTGGCAGAACCAAACTGTTGAGCAGAAGCGAAGAAGTAGAATTGGCGAAAAGAGTTCTCACTGGAGACGAAGCCGCTAAAAAAAGGATGATACGATCGAATCTGCGCCTAGTTGTCTCTATTGCTAAAAGATATATTGGCCGGTCATCAAGCTTGAGCTTTTTGGATTTAATCCAAGAAGGGAACAGGGGACTTTTCAGAGCAGTAGAGAAATTTGACTGGAGAAAGGGTTATAAATTTTCTACATATGCAACATGGTGGATAAGACAGGCGATCACGCGGGCTTTAGCAGATTATTCTCGGACCATTAGGATACCCGTCCATATGGTTGAAACACTTTCTAAATATACAAAAGTAAAAAGGAAATTATCTCGTGAATTAGACAGACCTCCGTTGCCGGAAGAGATTGCCGCCGAAATGGGAATAAAAGTAAAAAAAATTTATCAGATAATGGAAATAGTCCAGGGTACAGTTTCGCTTGAGACTCCTGTTGGCGAAGACAAAGACACGCTATTGGAAGAATTTATCGAAGATAAGAAAACGATTTCTCCTTCCAAATCAGCGGCGCGCAGTTTATTAAAAAAGCGGTTAGAAGAGGTGATGAAGGACTTGTCTCCACGCGAAAGAAGAATATTGTCGATGAGATTTGGCCTAGAAGATGGAGTAAGGCATACATTAGAAGAGGTTGGCAAGGAATTTGGCGTTACGCGAGAACGTATTCGCCAGATTGCCGCCCGCGCCCTAGAGAAAATTCAAGCCGGTAATCTGATAAAGAAACTGGATGAATACTAAGTTTCTGCGCTTAATACTTTTCAAAACAGGAATTTTGAGGTAGGATAGTAACACGTTCCGCGGTAGCTCAATGGTAGAGCCCTCGCCTGTTAAGCGAGTTGTTGTAGGTTCGAGTCCTACCCGCGGAGCAACGCAGCGAGACCGTTCTGGCCGACCTAAACGCCTATGGCGATAGGGCGATCGAGAGGGTCGAGTTCTATCACTGAAAGCTAGTTAGATCTTATTATAATTTTTGAGTGAAAAAATTGAATTAATAGCTAAATTTATTGATGCTGATATTTAGTGGTAACTAAAAATAGAGAAATTATAGATTTTTTCAAACAAAAAAAAGAATCATATTTCTTAGTGGAAGATCGTAGTAAGGCTAAAAAACCATAGAAGTGTTTGTTAGTAGGTAAAAATGTGGTTAATTCTATTTTTTGTCGCAAAAATGATTTGCATAAGAATAAGAAAAAATAGAGTTGACTCCAGTTTTTATATTGTTTCAACTGTGCCTAAGGTGCAGTGAACGCAAAATGGCAAAAATTTATTTTTTCCAGAATTTTTTCTTTTTTGTTTTTTTGTTTTCCGGGTTTTGCCCGATTTTTTTTGGCAGGATTTAAAACTGCATTTTGTAAAGCAAAATGTGCCATAAGAAGATATGTTGACTTTGACCCATTCAATTCATTCGTGGGCAACGCAAAGGGAATCCCCAATTTTATTTGACTAAATGGTAAAAATTTTATATACTAACTTGCAGATAGTTAAAGCTTTGTATACTTACCAATTATCATAGTAAAACTATACTAATATGTCAAACGAAAAAACTACAATTGGGGAGAATATAAAGAAATACCGAAATAAGCTCAGTATTTCTCAAGACGTTTTATCAAAAAAGGCAAATTTGGCTTTTCATACCATTGCTAAAATAGAAGCAGGCGCGACCCCAAATCCTACTATTGATACTGTTAAAAAAATCGCAGATGTTCTTGGCGTTTCACTCGATGTTTTAATGAAATAAGAATATGAACAATTTGATTACAAACCCATTCATTATAGTAATCCTCGCCAGTAGCGGGTTTTTGATCATTGCTTTTCTATATTTTTTTTCGCGTAAGAGTGAACACCAGACAAGCTATGCCGATAAATTCGAGGAGCTGTACAAAAAAATTAATGAGGATATTAAATATGCCGTATCTCCAAAATTTATGGAATTATCGCTCGGAGTAAACGAGCTTGTTGATCTGGCAGTTGAGGTTTGGCGTATGGAGCAGCGCATAACTAAATCGGCTTCAAGTTTGCCGAAGAATCAACTTAAGGGTTTAAAAAATTCCATACAAAAATTGAGACGATATCTTGAGAAATATGATATTGAAATCGTGGACTATAAAAATCAGAAATTTAATGAGGGACTTAATTTAGACAT
>CAZIIL010000027.1:0-8368 GCA_964539465.1 uncultured Candidatus Saccharibacteria bacterium | reverse complement strand
AGGGGCAGTATCAGCCTAAGAAAGACAATATTGTTGCTAATTGTTCTTGCACAACCAATTGCGCCGTTCCAGTGATAAATATACTGCATCAGCGCTTTGAAATACTGACAGCGCAGATGATAACTATCCATGCGGTAACAAGCACCCAAAGATTGGTTGATGGGCCGCATAGGGATTGGCGAAGAGCAAGGTCTGCTTTTGTCAATGTGATCCCGACAACCACAGGAGCGGATGAGGCGGTTGTAAGGGTTTTGCCTGGACTTAAGGAGAGGATTTCCGGCTCAGCCATCAGGGTGCCGGTGATATGCGGCTCGCTGTTAGAAGTTATTGCTTGGATTGCTCAAAAGACCTCGGCTGAAGAGGTAAATAATATTTTTAAGAAAGAAGCAGAGACAACACTAAAAAATATACTGTCGGTAAGTAATGAACTACTTGTTTCTTCTGATATTATTGGCACCACTGCTTCGGCTATTATTGATTTACCTCTGACCGAGATTGTCACTCCAGCGCGGGGCAAAGGAGGATGTTTGGTGAAAGTGATTGCTTGGTATGATAATGAATGGGCCTATGCTTGCCGCCTGATTGAATTAGCAGAATACATTGCTCAGAGATTATAAGAAGAAAATCATTCTAAGAATTTAAACAAAGATTCTATGGCGGTTTTAGAGTGGAGAAAAACAAAACAAATACTCAAGGAGTATAATGTCCCTCTTTTAGAGACAAAGGTCTGCCAGACAAAAAAAGAGGCAGAGGCGTTTGCTCAAACAGTCGGTTATCCAATAGTTCTTAAAATATCCTCTCTTGATATTCTTCATAAGACAGATGTATCTGGCGTAAGAACGGGCATCAATGATGCAAGAGAGTTAAGGAGAGCGTGGGACGAAATGATATCCCAGATTTCTTCTCAAAATCCAATGGCGAAGATAGATGGGTTCTTTGTCCAGAAACAGCTCAAAGGATTCGAAGTTGCTATTGGCATGAAGCGAGACCTACAATTTGGTCCAGTTATAATGTTTGGTTTGGGAGGCATATTTCTTGAAGTACTAAAGGATGCAACTTTCCATGTTGCTCCTGTTTCAAGGGCAGAAGCAAAAAGGATGATAAGAGATGTAAGGATATATAAAATCCTTAAGGGATTTAGGGGGCAGGAAGCAATGGATATTAATGGGCTTGTCAGTATCATAGAAGCTCTTTCTAAACTCTCTATCGAAAACCTAGATATTAAGCAGATAGACCTAAACCCGGTCATCGTGAATCCGGGGAACGCTCTAATTGTCGATGCCAAAATAATAGAATAAACCATATAGGTTTTTGTCATATTCATAATGATTTTTAATAAATTTTTTAATCCAAGAAGCATCGCTCTGATTGGAGCTACCGATCGTCCTGGATCAGTGGGCTCGGGGATTTGTAGAAATTTATTAGAAGGTAGAGGTAAAAGAAAGATCTTTTTTATCAATCCATTTAGAAACAAAGTTTCAGGCAAGAAGAGCTATCCCTCAATTGACTCTATAAAAGAATCGATTGATGTGGCTGTGATTGCTGTGCCTGCCAAGATTGTTCTAAAGGTGGTGAGAGAATCGATTCAGAAAAAAGTTGGCGGTTTGGTTATTATTTCAGCTGGGTTCGCTGAGACAGGAAAAGAGGGGAGGATATTAGAAGAAAAAATAAGCAAGATGGCGCTTGATGCGAATATCCCCTTGCTTGGGCCTAACTGTTTGGGGGTTATTCGTCCTTCTCGATGTCTTAACGCTACATTTGCTCCGTCTATACCGCCTGTTGGCAATATCGCCCTTGTTTCTCAATCTGGTGCTTTGATTGACTCCATTATTGATGAATCTTTGCTAAAAAAGTATGGCTTTTCAACGATTATCTCCTATGGCAATGAGGCAGGCTTAGATGTTTCTGATTTTCTTTTGTGGCTAGGGCAGGATAAAGAAACCAAGGTAATCGCTCTATATATTGAAGGATTAAAACAGGGGAGGAAATTTATCGAGGTGGCCAAGGATGTGGCTCGGATAAAACCAATCGTGGCTATCAGGGCTGGCAGGACTGAAAAAGGAAGAAAGGCAATCCTTTCCCATACTGCCAGTCTAGCCAGTTCAAGTGAGGTTTATTCAGCTGTTTTCAGGCAAACAGGGATTTGGGAGGTGGGGACACTACAAGAACTTTTAGATGTAGCTAAGGCACTAGCTTGGCAGCCGAGATGCAAGAATGGTATCGGCATTATTACTAATGGCGGGGGCTGCGGCGTCTTGGCGACTGATTATTGCGAGGAAGCAGGCATAAATCTTCCTTGTTTAAGTCCAAAAACTATCCAAAATTTAGAAAAATCAGGGGTGATGCACTCCGCCTTTTCAAGAAAGAACCCATTAGACATAGTTGGCGATGCGCTTTCCAATAGATATGAAGTAGCTATTGACACATTGCTGAACCAGAAAAATATTTATGGATTACTTATTATCCAG
The DNA here is from genome assembly GCA_964539465.1 of uncultured Candidatus Saccharibacteria bacterium. Lineage (GTDB taxonomy): Bacteria > Patescibacteriota > Minisyncoccia > Minisyncoccales > CAYTKG01 > CAZIIL01. The sequence goes on along the minus strand of CAZIIL010000027.1, from coordinate 5,900 downwards.
ACGCTGCAGATAATGACAGAAACAGAGAAAAATGCGAAAATGATTATAAGGGCAAGGAAGAAATGGCCGAATAAGCCGATTATTAGCTGTTTTATGGGAGGTAAGTTTACTAAACCGGGCATTGATTTGCTCGAAAAAAATAAAATTCCTAATTATCTTGACCCATACCGCGCTGTCTTAGCGATAAAGGCATTGATAAAATAAAAAATAAATAACCTCATGAACAGGGATTCTCTGCGAGGGCTGCCCTCGTGGAGGAATCCCGTGGAGAAAAGGTCCTGATAAAAATAAGCATATAAAATAAAGATTTTTTATGGATATTGTCCAAGAAGCAAAAAAATTTGCTCAGTCTGAAATAAAAAAATTTGGGGCGCCAAATCTAACCCATTTTGAAATTGCCGAGAAAAAAGCATTAGAATTAGCAACAAAATTGAAATGCAATCAAACCATTGTATTGGTAGGAGTATATCTTATGGACCTAAAAATAGGGGAAGCACTCAAGCAGAATAGACTTTCGGAGCATGTAAAGATGAGTGCGGTAGCAACCAAAAAATTTTTAGAAAGATACGATATCAATTCTGAGGTTAAAAACAAGATTATTAATTGTGTTGAGGCCCATCATTCTCAAGTGCCTTTTATATGTAAAGAGGCAGAGATTGTAGCTAATGCTGATTGTTATAGATTTATACATCCGAAAGGAGTGCTTGCTTTTTTAATGATGCTTGGGAAAAGAAATATGGAATTGCCTGAGGCATTAAATTATGTTGAAGAGAAGTTAGATGAAAAATGGGAAATTTTATCTTTGGAGATTTGCGAGAAAGAATTAGAACATCATTACCGTGCTTTTAAAAACTTTTTAAAAGCAGCAAGAGACTTTGCTTAGAAAATTTACAAATGATTTTATAGAGTCTTTATGGCGTTGGACCCTGTAAGAATTGAATAAATATAAATTAAGGAGGGATATGGCTAGTCAAAAAATCAAGAAACAAAAGAAATCTCAAAAATATATTCTCTGGTTCAAAGATATCTCCTATAAAGACGTTCCTTTGGTTGGTGGTAAGAATGCTTCTTTAGGAGAAATGTTTAATGCGATTACGAAGAAGGGCATTAATGTGCCTAATGGTTTTGCATTTACTACAAAGGCGTATTGGTCTGTTGTAAAAGAGAATAGGATTGACGAGAAATTGAAAAAGATTTTTGGTAAAACTGATACGAAGAATATTAAAAGCTTACAGAGAACAGGCAAGCTTGCGCGGAAGTTATTTCTAAACGCAAGATTTCCGGATGACATTAAGCAGGACATTTTTAAAGCATATTATTTTCTTTCTAAAAAATATGGGAGAAACTACTCGGTGGCTATTCGTTCTTCTGGTGTTTGCGAAGACATGCCTGACGCCTCTTTTGCGGGACAGTTCGAGACATTCTTAAATGTGAGAGGGAAGGAAAATCTATTAAGAGCAATCAAAAAATGTTTAGCATCTGCTTTTAACGATAGAGCAATTGCCTATCGAGACGAGAAAAAAATCTCCCAACTGGAGTTTGCTCTTTCCATCGGCATTCTAAAAATGATAAGGTCAGACCTTTCTTCGTCTGGAGTTATATTCACCTTGGATACAGAAACAGGATTTAGAAATGTTATTTTAATAAACTCAATATGGGGGATAGGAGAGATGATTGTAAAAGGCAGGATTACACCTGATGAGTTTTATGTTTTTAAACCAACTTTAGATAAGGCATTTAAACCAATTATTTTAAAAAATCTGGGGAGGAAAAATGAGAAACTAATCTATGGAAGTGAAGGCGGACTAAAACAGGTTGCGGTGCCTCTAAGAGATAGAACAAGATTCTCTATAAGCGACTCAGATATATTAATCTTAGCAAAATGGGCGCAGATTATTGAAAAACATTATGGAGTTCCACAAGACCTTGAGTGGGCAAAAGACGGCAAAAGCGGAAAACTTTTTATAGTCCAATCCAGGCCAGAGACAATTCACAGCGCTCAAAAGATATCTTCTTATAAAGAATACAAGATTCAGACAAGAAAAATGCCTATTCTAAAGGGCATTGCTATTGGGAGTAAAATTGTGCAAGGGAAGGCGAGGGTAATATCTGATATCTCTAAGATATCACGATTTAAGGAAGGGGAGATTTTAGTATCTAAGATGACCGACCCCGATTGGGTCCCGATTATGAGAATAGCCAAGGCAATTATTACCAATGAGGGTTCAAAGGTCTGCCATGCCGCTATTGTTTCTCGAGAATTGGGAGTTCCTTGTGTAGTTGGGACAATGAACGCAACAAAGATATTGAAGACGGGCCAGACAGTAACAGTAGATTGTACCCGGGGCCTAGATGGAAGAGTTTTCGCAGGGAGTGTGCCATTTAAGGTTAAGCAATATAACCTTGAAGAGATTCCCAAGATGAGGGCTAATCTGAAGACCAAGATAATGCTGAATATCGGAGCGCCTGATATTGCATTTAAGGCCTCTTTTTTGCCTAATGATGGGGTGGGTTTAGCAAGAGAAGAATTCATTATCGCAGAAAAGATAAAGATTCATCCATTGGCTTTATATCATTACAGTCAACTAAAATCTCAACTTTATTCCGCTGGACGCCGTAAAAAAAGATACTATGGAGTTCCAAAATCGGAACTTAAAAAAATTATTAAAAAGATAGAAACGCTCACAATAGAGCATCAGGACAAAAAAGAGTATTTTATAAAAGAATTAGCTGAAGGCATAGCTCAGATAGCTGCTGCGTTCTATCCCAAAGAGGTTATTGTAAGATTCTCTGATTTCAAGACAAATGAATACAGAAATCTGCTCGGTGGTATCTTGTTTGAAGGAGAAGAGACCAACCCCATGCTGGGATTTAGGGGGGCTTGTCGTTATTTAGATAAAGCATTCCAGCCGGCTTTTAAAATGGAATGCGAGGCAATCAAAAGAGTAAGGAATATATTTGGTTTAAAAAATGTTTCAGTAATGGTTCCATTTTGCCGGACAGTAGAAGAAGGAAAAAAAGTGGTCCAACTTATAAAAAGATTTGGCTTGGTTCATTCTCCTAAATCAAAACGGGGACTGAAAATCTATGTAATGTGCGAAATCCCATCCAATGTTATTCTGGCAGATGAATTCTTAAAGGTATTCGATGGAATGAGCATAGGCAGTAATGATTTAACCCAATTAGCTTTAGGTTTAGACAGAGACAATGCCAAAATCGCTAAATCCTTTGACGAGAGAGATGAGACTATTAAGAAGATGGTGAAATCAGTGATAGATATCTGTAATAAAAAAAAGCGGTATTGCGGGATTTGCGGTCAGGCGCCCAGTGATTTTCCAGAATTCGCTCAATTTCTGATTGAGTGCGGAATACCATCTATTTCCTTATCTCCCGATGTAGTAGTTAAAACTATTTTTGAACTTTCTAAGAAAAGATAAAAATAAAAGCAGAGAATTTGACAGGAGAAATATTTGATTTCTATTTTTCGTATAATGTTATATAATAGAAACAGATTCTTAAATCTTTTATGGCAAATCCTAAAATAACAAGGAATCTTTCCGATATTATTTCAAACATAGTTTCTTTTCTGCAATTAGACAGCTTATGCGACAGAATAAAAAAACCAAAGGGAGCGTGGCATCTCTTTGGTTTTTTTGTCCTGATTTTAACCGTAGCAATAGGAGGTTGCCTCTCTTTCATTTATAGAGAGATGATGCGAGAACAATTATTACTTCCCAAGGAGCATTTGGCGCCGTTCATACAATACTTTGAGAAGTTCAGAGATGATGTTCTTACTTACAGCGATGGGGAATATCCTATGGTTGTGGATGGAGAACCTATTTTATTTGCAGAATTACAGCAAGCGCTTGACTACGAAGAAGTGATCTGGGAATCGAGAGGTAGGGATTGGCAGGTACAAGGATTTATTACTTCAATGCAAAAAGAGAAAGAAATGCTGATTGACAGATTGGTTGAAAGAAAATTAATAGAGCAGTTGGCCGATGAGCATGGGATTGCAGAACCAACTGCTGATGATATAGAAGATATGGCGGTCAGATTGTTTGGCGAGGACTATCGTCTTAGCGAGCCTGTTTCTCATCCGGAATTTCAGATAAGAGTGAGGACACTGGTCCTGAAAGATAAATTAGACCAACTTCTTACAAAGGAATACACTGGTACCTTGTTCTATATAAAGTTTCAAAGCCCAGAAGCCGATGAGATGCTCAAGAATGGTATTGACCCCAAAATAGAAGCGAAGGAGGAGATTGAAAAGATATATCATTTGGTTCGAGAAGGCGCTGCTTCTGCCGAAATCATGGATTTATTCAATAATGATGCTGATATTCTTGAGCTTAATGGTGATAGCAGGCCAGAGGAATTCAGAAATGTTTCGATAGAGGATTTGAGATTGCCATCCCCAGAGTTCAGAGAGAGGATAGTGGGACTGTTCGCCGGAGAGTTAAGCGAGATATTCGCCCTTACTGCTATTATGCGGCCAGATGCGGATTCCTATGAAGAATTCGCTTTTGGGTTTATAGAACTGGAAAGCGTTACTGGCGAAATACCGGATAATCTGCAATCTTTACTGGACCAGATAAAGGAAGATGCAATTATAGAAATCAATATTTGATTTATGCAAAATAGGATTCTTTTTAAAAATACAAGGAGATTTATGGAGAAATTCCTAATTTTTTCTTTATTTATTGTATTTTTCTTGTTTATTTTTTATCTGAAGGGAGATAGGAATACGGTTTTTGCACAGTGTTATTGCAATGGCACTATAACAATGAAATGCAGAATGAGCCAATATTTGCCGTCGGGAGAACAGGTGACTTGCTATGTTACTCGTAATAGTTCATGCACCGAATCGGGCGCATGTCCAGATCATCAGCCCTGTGACAGCGCCAAGCAGGCAGTGACTAATTCTTGCACTATATACGCCGGGCAAAGGGAATGCTCAGTAAACAATCTTGATTGTTATTGTGACCCATACACGATAAGAGCAGTGGCCCTACATGGCTCTGCCTATGATCCTTATGACCACGACGATACTCATGTGCTTCTAAGCACAAGCAATCCCAACACATATACGCTTGATTTTACCTATTCTGCTGCTCCATCAGTTCCAGAGTGCGGGAATCTCTATTGGTATAATTATACTTGCGACCATCTTAACACTGCTTGTAATCGCTATAGCTGCGGGAGTTGGACATCTTCTCCTCCCACTGGTTGTACTGTATCTGGTCCTGATTCGAGCCACCCTCTTTCTGCCGGGCAGGAAAAAACATTGGTTGTCAGATACAGCGGCACGCTTAATAATATAAGAAGCACATACTATTGCACTTCCTGCGATGCTGGTTTTACATCTAGCGGCACAGGGTTGGGCAACCATAGCGGGTATGAAGCATTTGCAGTCAGGTTTAGGAATAATAGTTGCACTAGAACAAGCAATTGTCATGCGACTTGGCGATATAGGGTTAATGGCAATACCTGTACTTATCGTGTATATCTTCGACCTACCTGTACCTCGCATTATTCCTCTTCTTGTTACGATAATGATGTTTATTGGTATAATTCCTGCGGCAGTAGGGAAGGCAAGAGATATGAATGTCATCATGGTATCTCCTGGACAAACAATTATCGATGTTCAGGCACGATGAGGCAAAGGCAGTACCGTGACCGCGGTTGTTCTGGTTCTTCTTGTTATGATAACTATCATTGGCAAAACCACACAGAATGCGGCAGCGACTACTGGACAAATAATTATCGATGTTCAGGCACGATGAGGCAAAGACAGTATGTCAGCAGGGGTTGTTCTGGCACTTCTTGCTATAGCAATTCTTCATGGCAAAACCACACAGAATGCGGCAGCGACTACTGGACAAATAATTATCGATGTT
>CAZIIL010000026.1:0-8786 GCA_964539465.1 uncultured Candidatus Saccharibacteria bacterium | reverse complement strand
ATCTCTAAATTGTTTAAAAAATGCTTTTCCTATTTGCCTTCTCTTGAGCGATGGAAAACTCTTTTTAGAATCCTTACCAAAAAAGAAAAGTATCTTTTCACCTTTTTCTTTCTAAGCTTCTCCATCGCCTGCTTTTTGCTCCTGCGTTGTTTCTATTTTAACAGAACAGAATTGCAGCCATCTCAAGGCAGCACATACACAGAGGGAATGCTTGGACAGCCAAGATTCATCAATCCTGTTCTGGCAACTAGTGATATTGATAGAGACCTTGTAGAGATATTGTTTCCAGGGCTAATGAAGTACGACAGAAATGGCAATATTGTCCCCAATCTGATCAAAAATTACGATATTAAAGAAGAAGGAAAAGTATATGAGATTACTTTGAAACAAGACATCTTTTGGGATGATGGCGAAAGGATTAGCGCAGATGATGTCGTTTTCACCATTAAAACAATCCAAGATACTGCCTATAAAAGCCCGGAGATAACAAATTGGGTAGGAGTAGACATAGAGAAAATTTCTGATTGCAAACTCATCTTCAGATTAAAAAATTCCTACTTTCCCTTCCAAGAACGGCTTACAGTAAAAATTATCCCCAAGCATATATTCGAAGGAATATCGGCAGAAAATTTCGCCCTGACTAGTTATAATCTTCAACCAATCGGTTCAGGTCCTTTCAAATTTGCAGGAATAGAATACAACAAGTTGGGCAAGGTTGAATCGCTTACATTAAGCCGCAACAGGAATTATTTTGGCAAGCCGCCTTACTTAGATGAACTTTCCTTCTTCTTTTTCGAAAACAAAGAAGAGCTTATTAAAACAGTTAAAAAGAACAAGGTAAAAGGGGTTGTCGTTTCAAACCCCGAAGACGCAGATTTACTCAAGAGCCGGACGCTATCCCTTTATCAGATTCTTATGCCTCGATATTTCGCTGTCTTTCTTAACTTTCAGGAAAATGAGTTATTGGGCGAAGAAACAGTGAGAAAAGCCCTTAATCTGGCGGTCGATCAAGAAGACATACTAAAAGAAGTCATTGGCAATTATGGACAAACCGTTTCCTCCCCTATCTTGCCTTCTTTCTATGGCTTTAAGGAGCCATCGTATGTTCCTGAATTTAATTTGCAGCAGGCGGAGGAATTATTAAAAGAAGCTGGGTTAGAAAAGAAAGATGGAAAACTAATCCAAAAACAAAGCATAACAGAATTTGACTTTAAAAAGGATTTAGAGTATGAGGATAGAGGCGAGGCGGTCGAACAACTCCAGGAATGCCTTGCTTCTTTCCCAGAAATCTATCCAGAGGGAACCATCAGCGGTTATTTTGGAAAGTCAACCGAGAAAGCAGTAATCCGTTTTCAGGAACAATACCGGGAAGAGATATTAGAACCGTGGGACTTCGAAGAAGGAACGGGCATGGTGGCTGAAACAACGAGAAAGAAACTGAATGAAATTTGCAATCAAGCGCCTGAGCAAACCGAAGCCATTCGGCTTTCTCTGATAACTATCGAACAACCCTTCCTTATCCAGACCGCTGAACTTCTTAAGGGGCAGTGGGAAAAATTGGGCTTTGAAATAGAAATAAAGACTATGGGTTTCAATCAGCTTAGCCGGGATTTTATAAAGCCCAGGGAATATGAAATGCTTTTGTTCGGAGAGGTTCTTAACCTAATCCCTGACCCTTTTCCTTTCTGGCACTCCTCTCGCATCAATGAGCCTGGCCTTAACCTATCTCTCTATGAAAGTGAAAAGGCAGATGAATATCTAGAGAATGCAAGACAGGCTCAAGATTTTGAAGATATGAAAGAAAACCTAGAGGCGTTTCAAGACATTCTTATCAAGGATAATCCAGCAATATTCTTATATAGCCCAAAGCTCTTATATCTGGTTTCCAAGAAGGTAAAATGGGTTGACCCCCAGATTATTATTGATCCTTCGGGAAGATTAATCGGGATAGAGGATTGGTATATCAATACAAAAAGGGTGTGGAAATAACACAAAACCGCGTATATGCCCCAAAAATCAAAAACAAGGTTGTTATCAGAGATGCAAAGCGTAGTCCTGGATAAAGAATTTGCCAAAAAGAATCCTAAGATTGAACTCTACCATGTCTATCGCAAAGTCGCGAAGAAAAAGGACTTGAGGTATGATATTACTGAAATGCCCGCCCGGATGTTAGGGAAGGAATTTGTCCGAACAAAAGGCAACAGCAATTCCGAGAAATATCAGGAATTGTATACAGTTTTAGAAGGAAATGCCATTTTTCTTATTCAAAAACAACAAAAAAGAATTGTCCAAGATGTTGCGGCTATTAACGCACAAAAAGGAGAATGGGTTATTATCCCTCCGGATTATTCAGTTATCACTATTAATCCTTCAAAAACAGACATTCTGAAAATAGGAAATTGGGTCTCAGAAAAAACCCAAAACATCTATAAGGAGTTAGAAGATGCAGGCGGAGCTAGTTATTTCTACACTCAATCTGGTTGGATTAAAAACAAAAATTATCAACGTATCCCCATCCTTCGTTTTGGCAAGCCACTAAAAACAAAACCCAGCAGTCTGGATTTTCTGAGCCGCGGTGGCGGAACCGGTAGACGCGTAGCGTTCAGAACGCTATAGGAGCAATTCTGTGTGGGTTCAAATCCCACCCGCGGCACTATATAATAAATTTCAAAGTCAGAACTGGGTACGTAGAAACCAGGCTTCTATTATTTGACTTTGCCGCCGAGAACAGTTTTCCTATAGGAGAGCTGTTCTCGGCGGCATATTTGAGTTTTGACATCAACCCCATACTAAATAATAAATACTAAAAAAACATGCATCAACAAAAAAGAACTATTGAACAACAAAAAAGCTCGGATAAAGGGAAAAATCTTCGACTGATTCCTTTAGGAGGATTGGGTGAAGTAGGAAAAAATATGACCTTGCTTGAATATGGCGGGAAAATTCTAATCATTGATATTGGTTTAAAGTTCCCCGAGGAGACAACTCCTGGTATAGATTGCATTATCCCCAATGTTGCTTATCTGGAAAAAAGAAAGAAGGATATTCTTGGTGTTATTTTCACACATGGCCACTACGACCACATTGGCGCCATCCCCTATCTTATTGACAAAATAGGAGGCAGTAAGCTGCCTATGTTCGCTAGCCCTCTGACTCGAGGTATCATCTTGAAAAGACAAGCGGAGTTCCCAGAAAAAGAATTGAAAATCAAAGCAATCAAGGATAAAGAGAGAATAAGATTGGGACCTTTTGATATTGAGCCCGTAAGAGCAAATCATAATATCCCCGGCAACTTTGCTTTCCTTATCAAAACGCCAATAGGCAATATTTTCCATACCTCTGATTTCAAGTTTGACAAAAACCCGGTTAATGAAAAACCAACCGATTTTGAACGGCTAAGAGCCATCGGCCGAAAAGGCATACTATTGCTTATGTCCGACTCTACTGGAGCCGAGGAAGAAGGGCATTCCTTATCAGAAAAGGATATTATGGCAAATTTAGAAAAAATATTTCAGCAGGCAAAGGGCAGGATCATTGTCAGCACATTTTCATCTCTAATGAATAGGATACAGCAAGCAATTAGCTTGTCAGAGAAATATCACCGAAGGGTTGCCATCGAAGGATATTCCATGAAAACAAATCTGGAGATTGCTGAAAAATTAGGATACATAAAGATAGCAAAAGGAACAAAGGTCAACACGAAAAGTCTTTCTCGTTACGCGGATTCTAATTTAACCATTCTTTGCACAGGCGCCCAAGGAGAAGAAAATGCTACACTGATGCGTATTACTAATAAAAAGCATCGCTTCATAAGCTTTAAGCGCAATGATAGTGTTATCTTCTCGTCCTCGATTGTCCCCGGCAATGAGAGAACAGTTCAAAACCTCAAAGATAATATCCTGAGACAAGTAAACAATGTCTTTCATTACAAGATGATGGATATTCATGCTGGCGGACACGCCAAGAAAGAAGAACTGTTTGAAATGCTCCAGATAATGAAACCAAAATTCTTTATCCCTATCCATGGCCAATACTCGATGTTAATAGAACATGCCAAGTTAGCCAAGAAAAGCGGAGTGGCAAGCAAGAACATTCTGGTTGTTGAAAACGGAGATATAATTATCTTAGATAAGAATAAGGCCTTATTAAGCAAGAAGAAGGTGCCGGCAAACTATGTAATGGTTGATGGTCTAGGCATAGGCGATATCGGCGAAGTTGTTTTGAGAGACAGAAAGGTTTTAGCAGATGACGGGATATTTGTTATTATTGCTATAATTGACCGCCAAACTGGACGTGTACGCGGTTCTCCTGATATAATATCAAGAGGATTTGTCTATTTGCGAGAATCACAAGAACTCTTAGCAGAAACAAGAAAAAAAGTTATTCAAATTATTAACAAAACCTCAGAAGGGCAGATAGTGAACTGGCTTCTCTTGAGAAAAGAGGTCAAAGACAAGATCGGCAACTTCCTTTATTCTAAAACCCAGCGAAGACCAATGGTATTATCAGTCATCATTGAGGTCTGAGTTTATAATCATGAGAGTCTTCAGCGGCATTAGGCCTACAGGCGATACTCATATAGGAAATTATCTGGGAGCTATAAGAAACTGGCTGCAACTGCAAGAAAAGCAGGAATGTGTTTTTTCTATTGTTGATTGGCATGCTATTACTACTCCCTATCGGCCCGAAAGTATCCAGGATTATATCCGAGAATTGGCAATTGTTTATCTTGCCGCCGGTATTAGTCCTAAGAAGAGCATTTTTTTCATCCAATCTGATGTCAAGGAACATGTCGAATTGGCTTGGCTATTAGGGACAGTCACGTCAGTAGGTGAATTGCTCCGTATGACACAATACAAAGAGAAATCAAGGGACCTAAAAGAGAAACCAATGTCTGGGTTGTTAAACTATCCCCTATTAATGGCGGCCGACATTCTTTTATATCAAACAGATATCGTGCCTGTCGGAGAAGATCAAGTCCAGCATGTGGAATTGGCTAGGACAATTGCGCGGCGATTCAATCGTTTATTCGGCAAGACATTTAAGATTCCTAAGTCCTATGTCCCAAAAATAGGAGCTCGAGTTATGTGCCTGCAAAACCCAAATAAAAAAATGTCTAAGAGCGGAAATGAAAAGGACTATATCGGACTGCTTGACACTCCAGAACAGATTAAAACAAAAATAATGTCAGCAGTTACTGACAAGGATAAGGAAATAAGATATGCTCCTGATATAAAGCCGGGAATTTCTAATCTATTGACTATTTATAGCGGTTTTAGCAAGAAACCAATCCAGACTATTGAAAAAGAGTTTTCTGAAAAGGGTTATGCTGAACTTAAAAAATCCTTAGCCAAATTACTTATTGACTCGCTTCAGCCATTCCGCAACGCGCAAGAGGAAATTTCGGGAAAAGAGATTAAGAGAATATTGGATAATGGTTCTAAAAGGGCAAGGAAAATCGCTCAAGCCACTATGCTGCAAGTCCGTAAAAATATGGGCCTTGAACCGTGAGTTATTGCTTTGGCATACTTGATGTCTCGCCGACACCTTGGTTTATTTTATCAAATTTTGGCGGGATATGGGTCGAGTGACAGCAAGAACGAGCCAGATATACTATGTTATACGCCCCGAACAAAGTGAGAGCGCAGCGTGGTCGAGCGAAACAAATTTGCCCCTACATCTGATAGATAACTTTTTCAATTCCCGAAATCAATTCTTTACTATTAGAATATTCAACAAAGTTCTTGGATACTACTTTCAATGAACCAGATAATTTTGAGCCCTTTCTATAAATACAAATAATTGGAACTTCATAAACATCTGCCTAACCCAATTCAATACCTAGCCCAGTCGCAGGATCGGAAACTTCTGCAATTAGTAGATCAGCCTTATCTTCCAAATACTCTTTTGAATTAAAGGGCTCATCTGAGTTCTCGTGAGGTAAAACAAAACTATGTTCATTATTCAAAGGACTTTGTCTGATTGGTTTATATAATTCATTTTGAAAATCAAAATTTCTTGAGTGGGCTATGTAAATCTTCATAAAGTAGAGAATTGATATTTAGTATATAAACTTAATGAGGCAAAACTTGATTACGCATAATAAGACTATATCTGATAGTTGAAAATGCCTCTTTTTATAACTTTATACCGGCTTTCCTGAACAATTTTATCGCTTTTTTTCTGACCTCCCCAAGGTCTTTTTTTGTCTCACCCTCGAATCGCAGCTTGATATATGGGCTAGTGTTAGAAGCCCGAGCCAAAGCCCAGCCATTTTTAAGCTGTATCCTGGCGCCATCAACATCGATAAAATCCAGACCCTCTTCTCTTAGATTCTTCTTCAATTCCTCAATAATCAGAAATTTTTTAGTATCAGGAGTATCAATGAATATTTCAGGGCTGGCATAAATAGGTGGCAATGCGTCTATATAATCGCTGAAATCATGAGATTCAGACACAATCTGGGCCAATTTTATGGCCGAAAAAACTGCATCATCCACCAAGTAGTAATGTGTTGGGAAAAAATAATGCGAGGTAATTTCACCACCAAAGACAGCATCTACCTCTTTTATCTTTTTGATAATGGCATTATGATGGCAAACACTAAAATGGGTTTCAATCCCTTGTTGTTCCATTTCTTTCAGGAAAACGTCGGAAATCCTAACTCCGTGGACAATAGGCCCCTTTTTTTGCCTTAAGACCATCTTGGCTAATAATAAAAGGCAGTAATCTCCGGCAACACGTCTGCCTTTACTATCTATGAGGATCACTCTGTCTCCATCCCCATCAAAAGCAAACCCAATATCTGCGTCTTGAGACAAAACCATTTTCTTGAGCTGCTTAAGGTTTTTATCTATATAAGGATCTGGCGGATGATGAGGAAAATTACCATCCGGTTCCCCGAAGATTGTTTGAACCTTGCACCCAAGCTGTTTAAAAACTTTTTCCGGAAGATATCCTACCGCTCCATTCCCAGTATCAAAGATGATTTTCAAGGGCCTTTGAAAACTTATATTTTTTACAACATAAGATATATAATCTTTTTCAGGATTGAAATTTATTATCCTGCCAGCTCTAATAGAAGAAGATATACTTGCGCTGTTTTTTATAGTAATGCTTTTTATTTTTTCTAACGCCTCCTTGGTCACCCCCATCCCTTGATAATTAAGGATGAGGCCATTGTACTCCTTGGAATTATGAGAAGCAGTAACCATTATCCCTGCATCAAAACCATAATGGACAATGGAAAAAGAAAACAAGGAATCAGGAGCCAAGCCAATATCTATCACTTCTCTGCCGCTTGAAACCAAAGCCCCGACAACCTCTTTTGCCAAAACAGGACTGCTTAATCTTGAATCGCGGGCAACAACAATCTTCTGCGCCTGAGGATAAACTTGCACAAAAGCAAGAGCAATCCGAAAAACCACGGCTTGATTGATATCAAAAGGATAAACTCCTCTTATGTCGTAAGCCCTAAATATATAAGGATTGATATCCATATGGCTTTATTATAGCATCCCTTGAAAACATTGGCGAGAACAGTTCTATACAGCTATTCCCACAGTCAATTCTGGGCATTCTCCCTTTTGTCATTCTGAGCACTTCGGCAAACTCAGTATAAACTCCGCGAAGAATCTCTCATGGCAAACAGTATACCATGTCATTCTTCGGGCTTCGCCCTCAGAATGACAAAGTTGTAACGAAGTCAGATCTTGCTATACACATTATACGAAGCAGACAGCAGAAATTGACAAAGGGGTTCTGATAAAGTAACATACAGACATTGATATATAAAACACTATCCAACCCTGCTGCCTGCCAGCAGGCAGGTCAATAGGTTTAAGGTATAACTAATAAAATGCAGATATACGAATTAAACTATCTAATTCCCGAAGCGCTTGAATCTGAGGAGCTTCAGAAAATAGCTCTAAATGTTGAGTCGTTAATCCAGGCAGAAGAAGGAATCTTGATAGGCGAAAGGAAAACAAAAAATGTAAACCTCTCTCCCGCTATTAGAGGAACAGAAAAAGCAACTCTTATTGCCATAGAGTTTCAAAGTGATAGTCAGAATCTCAAGGCGCTAAAAATAAGCCTTAAGAAAATAGCGCAACTTTTAAGATTTATGCTTTTAAAGCAGATACCGAAGAAAGAAATCAAAAAAGCGAAAAAACCAAAAATAGCAAAGATGAAAAAAGAAAAAAAGGTCGGACTAAAAGAAATCGAGAAAAAATTAGAGCAAATTTTAGATGAACCTCAATAGAGTAATTTTAGTAGGACGTTTGACTCAAGATCCTCAATTAAGAAATACGTCATCTGGCTCAGCGGTCTGTTCTTTTGGATTAGCCACTAACAGAGTATGGACGGATAGAACAGCAAATGAAAAGAAACAATCTACTGAATATCATAATATAGTTTTATGGCGCCGCTTAGCAGAGATTGCTTCTCAATATCTCACCAAGGGTTCATTGGTCTTGATAGAAGGCAGATTGCAGACAAGGTCATGGGAGGATGCTTCGGGTAACAAAAAATATAAAACAGAGATTGTTGGAGAACAAATGCAATTAGCCCCGAAATCATTCGGAAGCAGCGCTCCCGATATGGAAAGAAAACCCCCTGGCAGGCCAACCGAGAAAGAACAAATCACCCAAGAAGAGATACCTGTCATTGAAGAGGATGAAGGCAAAATCAATGTTGAGAAAATACCGTTCTAATGTCAAAACTCAAAACCCTGCCTACCCTGCCGGCAGGCAGGAACTTGACATTTGAGATTTTAGGTTTAATAAAAT
>CAZIIL010000025.1:0-9423 GCA_964539465.1 uncultured Candidatus Saccharibacteria bacterium | reverse complement strand
CGTTAACACCTATCTGCAAGAAACAACTAAGAAAAGAATTATCGGCTTGGGAGACATTGAAGCCATACCTTATTCTAACTCCTCTCATAGAAAAAATTCAAAAAAAGGTTGAAATATATATTAAATTATTCAGGAGTAATAATAAATCCTAAAATGAAGAACCCCACTAAGACATTTCTTATTCCTACTCTGATTGTTCTTACGATTATTCTTCTGGCAGGGTTGTTTGTCTGGAAAGGACAGAGATTAGTGGTTAAAACTGATAAGAAAAACTATACTGGCGGCAGTACCATGAAGGTAAAAATCAAAAACTATTTTCTGTTTCAAGAAATTTGTCTCTCTTCCTGTTACCCTTATTTTCTACAGAGGAAGAAGGCCATAGATTCTCCATCAGCCACGGAAACGACCGAGCATAGCGTAGAGTGGGAAAACTATTTCTATGAGGAATGTCCCTACCCAGACGAGATTGAAAAATGTATAGAACCTGGAAAAACAAGGGCTTTCCAGACATCTCTATCCGATTTGTTAGGGAAAGGGATATATCGGGCAGTGATTCCTGCTTGTAGGGATTGCAAGATGGGCGAAGCCTTTAGGGAGACAGATAGATTCTTTTCCAGCGAATTCGAGATTAAATAGTAATAATAGTAATATATGAAAGTAGTCCATCAAAGAAGTCAATGTATTGGTTGCGGCGCTTGCGCTAATGTGTGTCCTAAGTTATTTAGGATGGATAGTGATGGTCGCGCGTCACTTGTTGGTATTAAAAGGAAGAATGGCGCTATGGCGGAGAAAGAGGTTTTGGTTATTAAGAGTGTTGGATGTGCCCAAGAAGCTGCAGATGTTTGTCCAGTCCAATGTATTAAGTTAATCTGACGACTAAAAACTCCGGTCTTGACTCTCTGTGTTTGGCAAGGCGGGACATTTGACATTTAAAATTAAATATCATGTTAACCCTATCAGCGCAAAAAAGAAAAATAATCGGCAAAAAGGTAAGAACACTAAGGGAGCAGGGTCTTATGCCAGCTGTTTTATACGGTCCCAAAATAAGCAATATAGTTCTTAGCATTGAGGTCAAAGAGTTTGAAAAGGTTTATGCGGAAGCAGGGGAGAGTTCGGTGATTAAATTAGAAATACAGGAGGGAGACAAGAAAAGCGGCTCGATTTCAAAGGGTGTGCCTGTCTTGATCAAAGAGGTTGTCCTTAACCCGGTGACAGATAGCCCAATCCATGTTGATTTTTATTCGCCTAAGTTGGGAGAAAAAGTGGAGGCTACAGTGTCTTTGACATTTGATGGTGTAGCCCCGGCAGTCAAAACATCGGGTGGTGTTTTAATAGAAAATATTTCTGAATTGGAAGTTAAAGCCCTGCCCAAAGACCTTCCTTCGGAAATAAAAGTAGATATTAGCGGGTTGAAAGAAATCAATGATAGCGTATTGGTGAGAGATATTATAGTGCCGGCAGACGTCGAGATTCTTAAGAGCCTCAATGATGTAATTGTTACCATTGCTCCTCCGCGGAAGGCCGAGGAAGAAAAACCAGAACAGATTGTTGAAGAAGAAGAGACCACTAAAGTCAAAACCGATAAAGGACCAAGCCCAGAGGAGAAAGCTGGGGAATAGCATAAAAAAATAGGAGGTATGAATTTTTATCGCATAAAGACGATCCCATTAGTTTTGTCATTTGTTTTTCTGTGTTCCCTGTTTTTAAGTATGTCGGTTTATGCGCAGGATGAATGCGAGACGCTGGAAGAATGCCAGGCACTTTTGGAGCAATATGAAAAGGAGATTTCTGAGCAAGAAAGCAATATCGCTGATAACCAGGACACGCAGAGGACATTGAATAACAATATTTATCTCCTAAGGAAGAAGGTGGGCCGCTTGGAGGTTGAAATTAAGCAGAGCAATATTCTTATTAATGACCTGGAATTCCAGATTGGTGATACTCAACAGTCAATCCAAAAGACATCTGAGAATATTGATAATTCAAGACAGAGATTGGCTAAGATATTGCAGGTGATACACGAACAAGACCAAAGAGGCCCCTTAGAGATACTACTTACGGGAGATGGCATATCTGACTTCTTTGAAAACCTGATTGCCTTAGAAAGCATATTAACAAAGAATCAAGAGATTTTAAATGATATCAAGGCATTAAAATCCGATTTAGAAGGACATGAGGTCACGCTTGGCGAAGAAAAGACGGACTGGGAGATAACAAAAAAGACGCAAATTCTACAGCAAGAAGAGAGCCAAAGAATAAAAGCTGAGGAGGAGTGGATATTAAGCAGAACCAAGGGAGAGGAAGCAGAATACCAAAGATTATTAGCCGAAAGCAAAGCAAGAGCGCAGGAAATTAGAGGGCGGCTGTTTGAGTTGGTTGGTGTTCCAGAAGCGCCAACATTTGGCCAGGCGTTAGAAATAGCCAGGTATGTTGAAAATATTACTGGCGTTCGTGCCGCCCTGCTCTTGGCTGTTCTAAGGCAGGAATCAAACATTGGTAAAAATGTTGGTCAATGTTATCTTAAGAATCCTGAAACCGGGGCCGGAGTTGGAGCGAATACAGGAAGATACATTGAGAGGATAATGAAGCCGATGGGTTTGTCTGGTAGAAAAGGAGATGTAGGTGATTTTCTCTCTATCTGCAAGGAGTTAGGTAGAGACCCCTATAGCACGCTTGTTTCTTGCCCTATGAGTTTTGGTTATGGAGGGGCAATGGGGCCAGCGCAGTTTATTCCTACAACTTGGGTTTTATACAGAAACAGGGTTAAAAATATTACTGGAAAGCCAGCTAACCCTTGGGACATTAAGGATGCTTTTCTGGCGGCTGGGCTCTTGCTAAGAGACTCAGGAGCGGCCCAGCAAACCTATAATGCCGAGTGGCGGGCGGCAATGGTGTATTTCTCTGGCTCGACCAACCCTAAATACAGTTTTTATGGCGACTCGGTTATGGGCTTGACTAAAGGGTATGAACAAGATATTGCCCAGCTCGAGAAATATGCCTATAAAGAATAAAAATAGACCACGATAAAGTGGCTTGAATCCTGCAGGCGTTAAACACCTGCAGAATTTATTTATATGCAGAGCTTGTTTCTGAGAGTATCTGTGGAAGATGCCTATGGAAGGTATCTGGAGAAGTCGGACCTCCATAGGCACCCAAGAGGAACAAAAAACCTAGCATGCAGCTAGATTTTTTGTTTAAATTTCACTTGCTCTGTTAGTTCTCGGCTCCAAGTTTTTTGGACAGCGTTTTAATGACTGACTCTAGACCACCCTCCATAATTTTATCCAGATTATGCCATGACTTTTTAACACGATGATCAGTAAGCCGATTCTGGGGAAGATTATAGGTCCTGATTTTCTCTGAGCGTTTAGCCCATTTTATCTGGCTCTTTCTATCTCCAGTCATTTCTTTTAATTCTTCTGATCTTTTTTTCTCTGAAAGGCGCGCCTGCAAAACACTTAGCGCATTTTCCTTATTCTGCCCCTGGCTTCTTTCTGTCTGGCAAGTAACCGCAATACCTGATGGTTTATGAAATATTCTGACTGCTGTCTCTCTCTTATTAACATACTGACCGCCTGGCCCGGAAGAACGGCAGAATTCGACATCAATATCTTCAGGCCTGATACTAATTGCCTGGACACTCGGTTTTGTCAGAACTGCTACCGTGGCTGTTGAGGTGTGTATTCTTCCCTTTTTCTCGGTTTGTGGGATTCGCTGGACACGATGGACTCCTCCTTCATGTTCCATTTTTGAAAAAGCGCCTTTGCCTCGAAGTTCAAATATGATTTCTTTTAGCCCGCCAGAACTATTTGCTCTCGAATGAAGGATTATTTGCTGCCATTCCTGGGAAATAGCGTATTTTGAATACATCCTGAATAAGTCAGCCGCAAAGAGACCGGCCTCCTCACCGCCGGTCCCTGCTCTAATTTCTATTATAGCGCTTTGCTTATTATGCTTATGATCCATTAGATTATTTTGTCTGCTTTTTTGTTTTAACATTCTGCTTTTTTGCGGCTGTATTTGTGGAATCTTTCTTTCCCTTTTTCTTTCCGCTTTTTTTCTGAGGACTTTTCTTCTTAGATAGTCTCTCTTTAAACTTTTCTACGCGGCCTAATGTGTCAATAATCTTATCCTTTCCTGTATAAAAAGGATGGCATTGAGAGCATATCTCTGTTTCCATAAGCTCTTTTGTTGAACCAATTTCAAAAACAGCTCCGCAAGCGCAGCGGACTTTAGCGCTCTTATAATACTTAGGATGTATATCCTTTTTCATACGCTTTCGATTTTACCAAAGATTCCTTTCTATAGCAAGCTCTTAAATTAATGACCAGGTCATGCCTCGCAGGCATACAACCCTTGAATTAAGCAGCCATTGATGTTATTGTATGGGGGATATGATTAAGACAAAAAAAGAAAAAGATTTTAGCATAAATCTTGAAGAAATGGTGAAAGCCGGGCTTCACTTTGGCCACAAAACCTCGAATCTTCATCCCAAGATGAAGCCATATATCTTTGGCATTAGAAAAACTGTCCACTTGATCGACCTTGGGGAGACTGCCGGGAAGCTCAAAGAGGCATTAATCTTTATTGGGGAGCTTGTGAGCGAGGGGAAGGTAATACTTTTAGTAGACACAAAGGCGCCCCATCAAGAGTTGATTAGAGAGATTGCTCAAGAGTGTAAGATTCCTTATGTTGTTGAGAGATGGATAGGTGGTTCCTTAACCAATTTTTCTGTAATAAAAAAAAGGATAGCATATTTAAAAGAATTAAGAGAGAAAACCCTTTCTGCAGATTCCCAAAAATATACTAAGAAAGAAAGATTAGACACAAGCAGGGAATTGCAAAAGTTAGAGCTCAAGTTTGGAGGGATAGAAAGCTTAGATAAAACGCCCGATGCCCTTTTTATTTGTGATATTAAAAAAGATGATTTGGCCTTAAAAGAAGCTAAGATGAAAGGTATTCCAGTTATCGCTATTGTTGATACCAATGCTGACCCAGGACTCGTTGACTGTGCCATTCCGGCTAACGATGACGCGATTTCCTCCGTTAGATATATACTTGAGAAAGTGAAAGACATCATACTTAATACGGAATTAAAGAATATAAAAGCAGAGGATGTAAAGTCTGATGATAAGTCGAAGGAAGTTGAGAATAAAAAGTAAGATAACAATATAACAATGGTATCAATTGAAAAAATCAAAAAGTTGCGGCAAGAAACATCCATCTCCTTGTCTGAATGCAAAAAAGCGCTCGAACAGACGCAAGGTGATTTAGAAAAAGCAAAGGAAGTATTAAGAAAGAAAGGCATGGAATTTGCTCTCAAGAGGGGCGAGAGAGGCACAGGCGAAGGAATTATCGCAAGCTATATTCATACAAACAAGAAAATCGGGGCGATGCTTGAGCTTCGTTGCGAGACGGATTTTGTAGCCCGTTCTCAAGAGTTTCAGAATTTAGCTCATGATTTAACCCTGCATATTGTTGCAGCAGCGCCAAGATTTATAAGGTCGGAGGAAATACCTGATAGTTGTTTGGAGAAAGAGAAAGAAATCTATCAGGGGCAGTTTTCGAAAATCGAGAAACCAAAAGAAATCATTGATAAGATTATTGAGGGCAAGTTGGTAAAGTTTAAAAAAGAGATTTCTCTTTTGGAACAGGGTTTTGTAAGAGAACCGGAAAAAACGGTTAAGCAGTTTGTAGATGAACATATTGCTAAATTAGGAGAGAACGTCGTGATAGAGGGGTTTGTAAGATATGAGATATAATTTAATTCTCGGTTCTAACAAAAAGCCGATTTGTTGTGTCTAGTTTTATTGTCCTTATAACTTTGGTTGGAAGCTTAATGGGAATGGGCCTAATTTTAGTGCCCAAGATTTCTGTTTTAAAACAGATTAAGATGCCAAATAGAAAGCGAGGAAGTTTTTTTTCTGGCATTAAAAAAGATTTAAAGCAGGCTTATCCTCCTTTTGCTCAGAAAGTAAAGGAGCGGGCAAAATGGGATGTATTGTGCCAGAAGATGCTTTCTAAAGTTAGGGCGCTCTCTCTGAAAACAGAAAGGAGAAGCAGCCTATTGCTTTCTCAAATGAGAGAAAGGTCTCGCGAGAAGAGGGAGAATGAAAAATATTGGCAAGAATTAGATAGGTTCTCTTCAAAGTTAAAGAAGAAGGCAAAGAAAAAAACAAAGAAGGAAGAGAAATAATTCTCTCTATTTATTATCTTTAGGCCGAGGTAGCTCAAAGGCAGAGCAGTGGCTTTGTAAGCCATTGGTTGGGGGTTCGAATCCTCTCCTCGGCTCAAGAATTGACAAAAACTTTTTTAAGATGTAAGCTGAAAAAACAAGAGAAGATTGTCTTCTGATTTTTTGCTCGTTCTTTGAAAATAGAATAAGAAGGATAACAAGAGCCATTTAGTTGTTTAGAGTTGTTCCGAGTTTTTTGAGAGTTTAATTCTATTCCCTGCTTAAATTTTGTTTTACAAAACTCAAGCGGGGTTATGTTAAGCTTTCTTATTTTGAGAGTTTGATCCTGGCTCAGGATGAACGCTGGCGGTGTGGATAAGGCATGCAAGTCGAACGTCCAGTACATAACTTGTTATGTGTTGGAAGTGGCGAACGGGTTAATAACACGTGGATAACATACCCTAGAGTCGGGCATAATGCGGAGAAATCCGTACTAATTCCCGATGGTCCCAGTACATAGATTATGTTCTGGGTAAAGTTCCGACGCTCTAGGAATGGTCTGCGGCCTATCAGCTTGTTGGTGAGGTAATGGCTCACCAAGGCAATGACGGGTAGGTGGTCCGAGAGGATGGTCGCCAACCAAGGCACTGAGATACGGGCCTTACTCCTACGGGAGGCAGCAGCCGAGAATCTTGCGCAATGGGCGAAAGCCTGACGCAGCGACACCGCGTGCTCGAAGAAGCCCTACGGGGTGTAAAGAGCTTTTATCAGAGAATAAGCGCCTTTTGGCGTTGAAGGTATCTGAGGAATAAGAGGGGGCTAATCGCGTGCCAGCAGCAGCGGTAAAACGTGACCCTCAAGCGTTATCCGGATTCATTGGGCGTAAAGCGTCTGTAGGTGGTTTGGTAAGTCTGGAGTAAAAGCCCTCGGGCTCAACCTGAGGAATACTTTAGATACTATCAGACTGGAGGTCGTTAGGGGCTAGTGGAACACACGGTGTAGGGGTGAAATCCGTTGATATCGTGTGGAACACCAAAAGCGAAGGCATCTAGCTGGGACGATCCTGACACTGAGAGACGAAAGCCAGGGGAGAGAATGGGATTAGATACCCCAGTATTCCTGGCTGTAAACGATGGGTGCTAGCTATTGCAAGTGTCGACCCTTGCAGTGGCGAAGCTAACGCGTTAAGCACCCCGCCTGGGTAGTACAGCCGCAAGGCCGAAACTCAAAGGAATAGACGGGGGCCTACACAAGCGGTGGATCACGTGGCTTAATTCGACGGTAAGCGGGAAACCTCACCAGGGATTGACATCCGTTTGAAAATCCATCGAAAGGTGGACTACCTACAAGGACAGACGGACAGGTGGTGCATGGTTGTCGTCAGCAGGTGCCGTGAGGTGCTCCCTTAAATGGGGAAACCTGCGAAACCCTTGCGCTATGTTTTATTTGTCGTAGCGAACTGCCCCGCACTTAGCCTTTCAAGCATTGTTGATTTATATATTCATCAATGTTCGAGAGAGTCGTTATATAAATGACTTTGGAAGGTTAAGTGCGGGGAGGAAGGCGAGGATAACGCCAAATCAGCATGTCCTTTATGCTCTGGGCTGCACACGTGATACAATGACCGGTACAGCGGGTTGCAAAGTCGTAAGGCGGAGCTAATCCCTTAAAACCGGTCTCAGTTCGGATCGAGGTCTGCAACTCGACCTCGTGAAGTTGGAATCGCTAGTAACCGCAAATCAGCACGTTGCGGTGAATATGTTTCTAGGCCTTGTACTCACCGCCCATCACTTCAAGCGAGCTGGGAACGGCCGAAGTCTGCACTAGATGCGGCCTAAGCCGAGTCCAGTAAGAGGGAAGAAGTTGTAACAAGGCACCGGTAGCGGAAGCTGTCGGTGGAATACATAATTATTTTCAAGTATCGACTATGATTAATTTTTGAGAATTCTGAAATTAATTGTAAGGTATTGGTCTCAAAACCTTAATTCGGGACCTTCGGGACAACTCTAAGTAACTAAATGACAAACAAAAGAAAAGCCCGCTAAGGGCTTTTCTTGTTTTTATGTTTATGTTTTGATAGAATAAAACAAAATTAGGAAGTGGGGCGTGTGGTTCAATGGTAGAACGCATTCCTGATAAGAATGAGGTCGTAGGTTCGATTCCTACCACGCCCACCCGTAGTTTAGAACCGAACTTTAAGTGTTGAGGGGGGAACAAGCCCTGTTTGTTCCTGCCAGAAAAATTTGACCTGCCTTGTGATAACAAGGCAGGTTTGTTTTTGGTTTGAGAATTAAAAAAATCCTTTAAGTTTTCCGAATAAAACAGGGTGATTTTAATGTTTTCTTGGGAATAGATAATCTCTTTGACCCCCCTTCTTATTAAGAGATTCCTTTCAATCCCTTTCTTGTCAGCAAGGGCAGAGAGAAAAGATTTGAGAATAGAAGCCACGACTTCTGGCGAATATTCAGAAAATTTAGGGCATACTTGCGATAGTTCGAGTCCGTCTTTGGCGGCCGAACTTGAATTTTTTAAGCTACGATTTGAACTATCTAAGCTATGGTTTAGCTTAAAAACTAAATTTTCTATGTAATCTTTATCAAGAGAAATCCTTTTTAAATTTTCTAAAACATACCTTTCTATTCTTTCGGCTGACACTTCCTTTGTAGAGCAAGCCTGCCAGCCTTTTTTGTTAACAGAAGTGCAACGATAATAGTAATACCTTTTTAATTTTCCTTTTCTGTGCTTGTTGGTAAAACAAGCAGTCATTTTGTATCCGCATTCCTTACAATTAATAAGCCCGCCAAAAAGAAAGTCCCGGTAGATTCTAAACTTTCTTATTCTCTTTTTGTGGGCTTTTTGGGTAAGCTCAAATAACCTTTCTGAAATTATGGGTTGGTGGATTCCCCGATAGATCTGACCCGCATAACTAACTTTTCCGGTATAAGTAATGTTTCTTAGAATAAGGGCAAGGTGAGGCTTAGACATGGTCTTTCCCTGTCTGTTCTTGATATTTTTCTCTTTGAGCAAATCATAAACCCTGTTTACAAGACCGGTTCTAAGATAGGTCTCAAATATCAACCTGATAATTTCAGCATCTTTTTTGTTGATAACAAGTTTTTTGTCTTTTCTCTTATAACCAAAAGGCGGAGTTCCGCCGTTCCACATTCCTTTTTTGGCACGCTCTAACATTTTGTCTTTGGTTCTTTCTGAAGTTAATTCTCTTTCAAATTGAGCAAAGGTAAGCATTA
>CAZIIL010000024.1:348-9890 GCA_964539465.1 uncultured Candidatus Saccharibacteria bacterium | reverse complement strand
ATCTTGGAAATATCGCCGATCAAAGCGGTTGAAACCTTATCTTCGGGCAGGAACAAAAAGGCAATGGCTACGCTAGTAGTGAACACAATGCCGGTTAATGCTTCTGTGGGCAGTTTTGTCTTGATTTCGAAAAACCAGATTAATAGAATACCCAATATCAATGCAGGAAGAGCGCCCCAAGACGGATTAAAGCCATAAACGAGCGCTAAGGCGACGCCCGGTAAAGCAACGTGTCCTAAAGCATCACCGACCAAGGCCATTCTTTTGCTTATCATCAGAGAACCCAAAAAACCAGATATTCCGCCGATGAACATGCTGACTATTAAACTATAAAGAAATTGCACCTCCATAAATCTTGATTAGATTATTGGTGTTAATAATCTCCTTTGGCGAACCGTAAAATAGTTTTTTCTTGTTTAGAGCAAGAATCTTGTCCGCATCTTTACATATTTCTCCTATCTCGTGGCTAACCAAGATAATTGTTTTATTTTTTTCCTGCCAGAGCTTTATCAAGGAATCATAAATTGTTTCTCGTCCATGTATATCAATACCAACCATTGGTTCGTCTAGAAGGATAACATCTGGTTCATCTGTCATAGCCCAAGCAATCATTATGCGTCGCAATTGACCGGAAGAAAGTGTTCCTACTCTTTTTCCTAAAAACCTTGGCAAAGGAGTTATTCCTACCCATTTTAGAGATTGTCGGATTTTTGCCAAGGGAATCCGTTTAAATTTAAAAAACTCCTTTACGCTTAATGGCAGAGTTTTAGGAACAGTGAAGGTGTCTGGAACATAGCCAATATGGGGAGATCGTTTCCATTTAATTACTCCACTGAACGGAAATAAATCTAATAGGGTTTTTAGCAGAACGGTCTTTCCTGCTCCATTAGGTCCCAAGATGACCAATATCTCTTTTTTCTTTACGCTGAAACTTAAATCTTCAAGTATAACTTCACCCTTTAGTTCAACTCTCAGATTTTCTACTTCTAAGATACTATCCATTATTGTTATGCCAACAGGATTCGAGCTAGCATCAACTCAAATCTTGTTGGGCTAAAGTCCCAATTCGTCAGAAATACTTTTCATTGCTCTTAGGACTATACTAACGAATTCTTCTAATCTTAATCCTAAATAATCCTCACATTGTTCTATAATTTCTCTATTTGCTCCCTTGGCAAATGCTTTTTCTTTGAAACGTTTTAAGACGCTCTCAGTTTTTAAATCCTGAATCTTTTTTGAAGGCAGCACCAATGTGGCAGCTACAATCAATCCTGTTAATGGGTCAACACAATAGAGCGCTTTTGCTATTAATGTCTGCGGCTTTATTCCGTGATAGTCATTGTGGGTTAAGACAGCATCACATATCTCTTTGCTAATTCCTAAATTCTCCAGCATTTCTGAGCCGATTTTTGAGTGCAGAGCTGGATCCGCCTTGGTTTTTTCATAGTCGATGTCATGGAGTAATCCGGCAAGCCTCCATTGTTCTTTGTCTTGATTGAAATGCTTAGCCAGTTGCTCCATTGCCGCTTCAACGGCTAAACAATGCTTTTGTAGATTTTTGTTCTGTATATTTTGCTTTAGTAATTTTAATGCTTTTTCCCTGTCCATAATCGTTTAATCTTTAAAGTTCCCTAATATACTAAAATCTTTTTCTAATATGGGTTTCATATTGATATTATATGTGGCAACCGCCGGATGGTAAAAAGGAATGATCTTTATTTTTCGGAAAAGGGTTTCGGATTCAAATACCTGTCCGTGAATCTTACTAATGCCTTGTATGCAATCTTTTAACTCGTATTTTTTAAGCATAAAAGCAGTTGCGAAATTTCCCAAACAGCCAATTATCGCTGGTTTGATAATCTCAATCTGTCTTTCTAAAAAGGGAGAACAGGCAATGATTTCTTCTGGCTTGGGGTTGCGATTATTTGGCGGGCGGTCCTTTAAGACATTTGTGATATAAACATCTTTCCGCTTTATCCCCGCCGATTCTAAGAGTTCATCTAAAATCCTGCCGGCTGCTCCGCAAAAAGGTCGTCCGGTTCTGGACTCATTAGCGCCCGGCGCTTCTCCGACAAACATTATTTTTGCCTGATGATTCCCCTCGCCTATCACAGGATAAATCCTTGTTTTATATAGAGAACATTTTCGGCAATCCAGTATTTCTTGCTTTATTTTTCTAAGTTCTTGTTCTATATTATTATTTTCATCCATATCTAAAAGTTTTACCAAATTCTATTTCTCAAAAACCTTTCACATCCTTGATAAATTTTGTTAAAAATCCCGATGTTGATATCTTTATCTATGTTTCTCTAACCAATGATTAGCTCTTTTTATATATTTCAAAATATATTTTTCTAAAATCCTCCTTATTTTTTTGTTTTTTATTTCTCCAATTTTATCTTTTAATTCCTTAAAACTAATTACTTTATTCAGATTACCAAGAATTTCATAATCTTCGAAAGATAAAACTTCTTTTTTTGCAAGTTCCTTGGTAATCTCTACTGCTTCGTTAATATATTCTTTAAAAGCCATTGATATGCCTCGCTTTTCATATTTGAAAAGGCCCCGTAGTCCTATTAGAGGAATTTTCTTTATCTTTTCCTTGCTAAAAAGATCATTCAAAAAAACTTCTATCCCAAACCGGGTCACCGCCATTTTTTCAATATGGAGAATCAAATCATTTTTGTAGTAAGCCCTCTCCCCGGTTAGGCGCGAGAATATCGAGTCTGCAGGGTAATATGCTTTTTTAGCTGGGTATCCCAAAACAACTCTGGCTTTATCATTCAAGATAGGGTTAAGGAGTGTTTCAATATACTCATCTGAAAGATTTATTAAGTCAGCATCAAAAAAAGCGACAATTTCACTACGAGTCCTTCTGATCCCTTCACATAGGGCAAAGCCCTTCCCCTGGTTTTGTTTTAAATCTATAAGTTGAATCCTATGTCCAAATCCCCTTAAAATATCTAAGCTCTTGTCTGTTGAGCCATCGTTGATACAGATTACTTCATCTATTAAATCACTTTTTAATAAGGCATGGACAACACCATCAACGGTCTTTTCTTCATTAAAAATCGGAACAATGGCGGAAACTGATTTTTTCATTTTGATAAATTATTTTGAATAATTTTAGCTTTCTCTCCAGGCATTCAATAGTGGCGCATGCACAAACCAGCCAATTATTGGGTTGGAAATAGCTTGATCAAATCTGGTCTTGAATCCCGTTTGTTCTAAATATTGTTTAATCTCATCAACATCTCCTCCTTTATGGTATTCCAATGTTATATTTCTGATTTTCCGGAGAATATTTTCTGGGGTTGATAGTAATACTGAATATTCACAACCCTCGCAATCTATTTTCAGAAGATCGCATTTTGAAAGTTGATTTTTTTCAAAAACTTGCTCCAAAGAAATTGCTTTTGTCTTGAAGAAAATTTCCTTTTTATCTTTTTGCAGATTTTTATACAAGAGAACGGATGAATACATTCCTAAGTTATCAGGGTGAGCATTAAGTTGGATTTCCTTTACTCCTTTTCCAGCTAAAGCAATCTGGAAGGGGAATATCTCATTCTCTAAATCGTTGATTCTGATATTCTCCTTGAGCAGTTCAAAATTGTT
Organism: uncultured Candidatus Saccharibacteria bacterium; assembly: GCA_964539465.1. Taxonomy (GTDB): domain Bacteria; phylum Patescibacteriota; class Minisyncoccia; order Minisyncoccales; family CAYTKG01; genus CAZIIL01. The sequence continues at coordinate 6,275 of CAZIIL010000024.1, read as the reverse complement.
TGGTTCTGGTTCGAAAGATAGAACCTTAGCATTTTTGAGCATGGTAGCGGCAAAAAGTGAAAAAGAGCCGATGTGAGCTCCGATATCAATAACAATTGTTTCTTCTCCATTGCTCTCGATGTTTTTTAGATTTCTTAAATATTCATTTAACCACCATATTTCAATGATAACAGCTGAATCCCAAACATTATATCTTAGCTTGAACTTGATATTCTCTTTAGTCGTATAAAACCAGAATCTGACAGATTTTCTTTTTAGCAGGCTTTGCTGCCTCAAAAAAGAACGGATCAAGTCAAGAACTAAATCAATATTTTCTTTAAATTGTCCTCGCTTTACGATCAAATTCTTCTTAGGCATCATAAAATAATCTATTAAGCAAGCCCTTGCTCAGGATAGAAAAACTCTTAATAGAAATTTTATCTATTTTTTCTCTGACATTTTCTGAGCGCTTCTTTCAATATCTCTTAAAAATCCTTCCATATTTGTTTTTATATGCTCAAAAAATTCGTCTTGCTTTCTAATACTATTTTCTATTTTCGAAAGTTCTCGTTGAATATTTCTTTCTGTCGCCTTCAGAGCGTCACGAACCTCTTGATTAACTCCTGCTTTCTTATATTTCATATTGTCGATGAAACGCCTGAAGTTTTTAATTATTCCAAATATTTCTTGGCTCATTTTTTAAATATTATTTATTAGAATTATTAGATTTATTCTACCATAAAATACTTCTATTTTAGGATCATGGACAATATAGGCGTTAGACTAATTCTCAGAATCAATCCTAATCTTGGATATCATTTTGTATCTGCGCTTTGATTTCCTGGTTAAAGCCAGAATATGCCTTATCTTTGATAAAAATTATCGGGTAATAGCCAAATGACTCTGATATCCCTTCGCTTTTATCAAACTTAGACCTGAAAGCATTTAATTTCTCGTAAAATCCTTGTTCATAATCCAGATATTGTTCTGCTGGCCAGTCAATGGTGTCCAAAAACTCTAAAGCCTCTACGCACATAGAGCCTTTGTTATTATGGAACATTACAATCTTTTCTTCGTTTTCCTGAGTGTTTATATTTTTTGTAGATACTTCCGGTAAATCCTCAACCCGACAAGGATTATCCACATCCTCTTCTTCTTCATAGGGAATGAGCGGTTTCTTTGTAGGCGTGTAAGGAGCATTTTTATTTTGCGGGATGCGCCACATCGGCATAGTTATATCCGATTCAGCAAAACTATCTAAATCCTGCCATGCGATATCTGCTGTGTCGAAAAATTCCAACCACATATCATTCCACTGTTTTTTGAGGCCGCCTATATTTGTATGAGTAGCGGGCGTAACCTTTTTATTGCTGAATGATGCTTGTAATTCTTTCATCATATCTTGCGGCTTGCCCTCTCTAACCCAATAACTATAGTCACATAAGCTGCCATACTTGAATTCTATAGAAGGGATATTCGAAACAGAAAGGATGCGTACATTATACTCTTCTGGCTGAAAAACTATTGCCTCTGTGCCGGTTGTCCCTCGCGCTAAGACATAAGGGACGCCCATCTTCTCGGCTACTTTAACCGTATTTTCGTCCGAGGCAAAATACCGAGAACTTACTACCCGTAATGGCTTGTCAGTACAGGCCTCTATGCGTTCTTTTGCATCTTTTATAGCTTCATATTGCTCATTATAGGGCATATCCCAGAAAGAACCACTAGGATTTTGGCTTACGATTTCCATCCCATAATCCGTTAGTTTTCTAATGACTTCACAGTTTTCTTCCACGAAATCGGGAGAAGCCGAGAGTAAGGAATGTATGCCACGGGAATGCAGCTCATTTACAAAATTAACCAAGCCAACAGTATCTTGATATTCAATTAACATTACAATGCCTCGTGTTTTGCGTTTAGATATTCCAGGAGATTCTGTCTCAATAGCAATTTTCTTGGACTGCCAGCCAATAATTCCTCCCCAAACAAGAGAGACAATAATGATAATAGCAAGGGCTATTGGGGTAGCCACCCTTTTGTTTTGTATATTAAACATTTTGCCCTTTAATTATTTTATAATTATCGTATACTTCTATACTTTTTCTATTTTGTACTATTGTGTATTTAGTTGCTATGGTAAAAATTACGCCTTTTTGCTTTTGCGGTCTGTTCTGAGACGACTTTTCATTACCTTCCCCTTTAGTCGTGGCGGCCGGCAGAGCCACAAAAATGGTTTGCCTATTACCCTGACCTGTTTGTGGATTTTCTTTTTAAATGACATATTTTAGTTATTAATAAATGGCTCTTAATTTCTAATATTATAAAATATCCTTATAATGTTATTCTAACACAAAAGAGAAATTTATGGGGTCAGTAAAATGAAGTTAGGCCCCATAAAGACCTGTAGGGAAAAGTTACTTGATAATTCTTAGGGTTTTTTTAAAAAACAAAATGCTGGCAAAGCCAGCATTTTGAGATGCAGAATGTCTTAATGCCCCCTTTTTGGTGAGAATAGAATGTACAGGCCTACCGTGGCGCCGATCGGGAAACCTACAAAAAGCCCGATTGCCGGATCTCCTGTAGGGTTTAAGATCGGCATTGCGAGGCAGGCAATGAGCCATCCCATATACCCGAAGATCGCTCCGAAAAGAACAACCATGAGGATGGCCCAGAATACAGGATTCTCTGCCACCCTCTCAACCAATCTTGTCAACATCAACATCACCTCCTTTAATGGTTTGATGTACTCTTTAGTATATCAGAAACTCTTGAAATTTTCAACCTGTATAACGATATAACATCCATATAACGAGGCCAGATCTCGTTACAAATGCTACGCATTTTATAAAAGAACAAGCAGGAAGTGGCGCTGCTTCCTGCCTATTAGTGGGCTTGGACACAAAATATGAAATTTCACTGGCACTCCGGGATGGAAAGCCAGTTTGGGATGTTTTTGGGATCTGGGCACCCGCAGCGCTCGATAGCTTCGTGAGCAAGTCGATCCATCCCGGTCAGTTCTTCACACGTTGGAGTGGGTGTGGGTGCTAATGTGGGCGTTGAGGTGGGGGTCGTCTCCTCTCCTCCCCCACAAGATGTCATCAAATAGATCAGTAGAACCGCGACGGCTGCTATCAGCATTGTTCTTTTTGCCATTGCTTCCTCCTTTTTTCTGCGCCAAATCTCCAAACCCTATGCCAATATAATACAGTGTTCTTGCCAAAAGTCAAGAACTTTAACAGAATTAAAAAATGGGGTCAAAAAGATAAAACCATCCCATTGAATAATTTTGCTTTGATGAAATTTCTATAGAACAGGATTTAGGCCTACTATGTCTTTTTTATACCTTCTAAAATAGCTGATTTGGCACTGGCTTTTGCAATCTCTTTTATCCCCTCTTCCCCCAATTTATCAGGGCTTAACCCCATTTCCTTAACTGTATTTTGGACTACTTCTGCTATCATATTTACGACATCAAGCGTTTCAATTACCTGATTAATCTTCTTGTCGTCAAACTCCTTTTTGAGTTCCTCTACTACCTCCTTAATAGCTATCTGAGATATATTTTTAAAATCAATGTTGTTGGTCATAATAATAGAATTTTTTAATTGTTTATCTTGGTATTTTTTATTCTTTTCTTTTTTTGCCTTTCGCCAAAGGAAAAAATATATCAAGATGACTGAAGCAAGAATACTCCCAATACGAGTGGCAATTATCGTGAAAATTTCATTTTCCATGAGTTCGTTTTGTTAGCCCTTAAACTATTTGGCTAAAAAAACATAGACAATAGTGTAAATGGCAATGATTATTATAGCGATAATCGCTATCTTAAAACGCCATTTCAGATATCCTCCTACTTTTTTTGATAGGGCTTCTTCTTTATTTTGCTCCTCCATAATTCTTTTGCTTCCCTTCGGGCGGGCGAATTTTATCCAGATTCTTCGTTGCTTAGCCGCTTATGTGCCTTTTAGGCACACTTCACGCCTAAGCGCCTTGAATCTGAATAAAATTCACTCCGCTAAATTGATGATAATTCGAACCCTGTTGGGCTTATGGGCATTTAGTTTAGTTATTTTACCACAAAAAAGCGCTTTCATTTAAATGTCAAATTTGATTACTATACTGCAATACTGCAAAACACTGTTGAGTTTACTACCAATATATATTTAAATGTGTTACTATTCCCATAGTACCTATGAAAGGAGGTGATGCTGGCGATGGTCTTTGTGTTCACTTAGTTTTGTCAGGGCGTTGCCCTGGCGTCTACCTTAGCGTCACTCCTGTGATGCTGAACACGATATAGGCCTTTTTGCCGCTTTTCGCCTTGAAGAAAAAAGCGATAGAGGCCGCTACTGTAGTTTGTAGCGGTCTTTTTCTTTTCTCCCTGTTTTTCTTAGAGGTTTTAAATGCAATAATTCATAAACTAAAAAGACCCTATTGTCGCAATGTTCTTGCGAAATAGGGTCTTTTTCTGTGAAATTTGGAGAGATGGGAATTTGTTATTCGGACCCTGAAAGCCAGGGATAGCCTGAGTCCGGCGAGGCCATCATAAGGGGGAGGTAGATTGTGCTGACAACTCCCCTCCCACAGAGGGCGACGTTGACAGTGACCTTCTCTGATACAATCTCGCCAATCTGGGCGAGCAGATGCTGGACGCCCAGTGATTCGGGTACCCAGTTAAAGCTGCATTGCCCGGCTATATTGGTTGTGCATATGGCGAGAACCGGCTCGCTTGCTGCTGACGTTACTCTCAACTCACCGCTCGACGCGTAGAGGAAAGCGGTCTTACCTGCGACCGGGTTGCCCCCACTATCCATTGCTCTAACAGTGACAGAGTATGTGTCTTTGAAGCAAAGTTCTGTGCCGCTCATGGGTTCTGTAATAGTGATTGTAGTTGGCGGGAGCGGAGGAACAGGTGGAGTCGGAGTCGGAATTGGCGGCACTGGAGTCGGGGTCGGAGGCGGCGGAGGCGGCGAAGGCGGAGTCGAGACCTGAAGCGCGGTGAGCACTTCTCCGTTGACCTCTACTGAGCCCATTGAATCAGGCGCGGCTCCAGGCCAGACCAGAAACTGGCCGCTCGCGTCTTGCATGATCTGCAAAAACACCCTGCCATGGTCAATCTGGACGCCACCTCCTTCGAACGCTTCTAGCGCCAGAATAGCGTAGGCAGTGTTTTGGCTGTCAGCATTGCTGATGTTATTCGGATCGGCAGTAGAGCTCCATAGCCAGGCTCCATCCCAGTATGGCATGCCTGTGCTTGCAGAAAGCGTCATGCTTTTCAGGAGCGGCACCAGGTCGCCGGTGGACTGCGCTGGCGCGTAGATGCCGATACCGGGATTTAGGTCGATTCCAGTGATGCTTGATGCCCAGATGGCGCCGATCAAACCGGTAGTGTCATAACCGCCGGCTGCTACTGTTTGCTCAAGCCCAGCTATCACGCCCAGCATCAGGCCCTGACAGATTGCCGTTTCACCTGCGTTGTAAGCGGCAATAGCGGTTGCTGATAGGTCCCATGGCGATAACTCAACTATGCCTTGGCCAGCGCGACCGTTTACTACTGCCATTCCGAAATCGACGGCGTCCCAGTCATTGTTCTCGCCGTAGGTTCCGCTTGTGAGCTTGTCCCAGAAGTTCGCCTGGACAAAGTCGGCATAGGCAGGGTTTCCTGTCACATCTGTTAATTCTTCGAGGAAGAGTGGGTCATGGGTCGCGATGTGCGGGTCTCCGTCTGTGTAGGTCAGTGGGTATGTCGGAACCAGGAAGTCCCCCGTGGCCACAGCTGACGCGAGATAGGCATTGTTGCTGTCAAACAGATATGCCTTGAGCATACCCCTTGCTGTTGGCCCGTTCGTGTTCGTCGTCGTTGCGCCGCCTGGTGTCCATGGCCATCCACCGCTGGGGTCCTGCTGGCTGAGCAGTGGCGCCACCCGGCCCAGCAGTTCCCGGGATAT
>CAZIIL010000024.1:0-338 GCA_964539465.1 uncultured Candidatus Saccharibacteria bacterium | reverse complement strand
GTAGAAGATGCTGCCATGGACAAAAGTGCCGCGCCGCTTCTTGACGTGGTCTGTTGTCCAGACAAATCCGTGTCAAATGGAGATACTATTCGGCCGAACTTGGGCACCGGGTCTTGGAATAGAGTTTGGGTTAGATCTGGATCTCGATCTTGGGTTGAGTTTTGAGCGTTGACACTGGCACCGTATATCGTCAAGACCAGAACGAATACTAACAGAATCCTTGCTGTACGGGTTTTCATTTTCCTTCTCCTTTGTCTATACTATATTCTCTCCAAATTATCAAAGAACTTCATAGATACTGCCTTCTTGTTTCTGCCCCCGGGATAGGCTGCCGGGCG
>CAZIIL010000023.1:0-10399 GCA_964539465.1 uncultured Candidatus Saccharibacteria bacterium | reverse complement strand
CTAAAAGAATCTAGCGGAAAAACAGTGGGCCGGCCGCATATTGTAGCAGCTCTTAGAAAGAAAGAAAAGAATTTGGGTATTATCAACCATCTCAAGATGAAAATGGCCCAAGCAGCTAGATACGACAGGAATACAAAACAAAAGTATGAAGAGATGGTTAATGGAAGCGAAGACCAATATCCATATTATCTATTTCTTGGCACAAAAGCGTTTATTCCTGACATTTTCGTTGATTATCTTTATTATAAAGATATGGACGAAAGCGTCCGCCTCATCCGGGAAGCCGGGGGGGTGGCTATTCTGGCGCATTGGACTTTTTCTAAACACATAGTTGATCAAAAAATGATCGAAGGATTCTTTCGTGAAAAGAGATTAGACGGAGCTGAGATTGTTTTCGGAGGAGACAAGGCAGTAGACCCTAATAATAATGAAGTCCGAAACGATATGGAAATTATGGAAAAACTAACCAAGAGATGCGGCGTTCTCCAAGGCGGCGGAGGGGATTCCCACAGAAAACAGGATTTCAACATATTTACTAAAAACAAATGGTTTGCCGAAAAAACCATCGGACTTATTGAAGAAATGATGAAAAAAACACGATTAAATCTTCAGTACTCATCTCTATGAAACTAGAGTCCTTTGTCGAGAAAGTGCCGCGCATCTCCATTATCTACCAGAAACGGCTTAAAAAATTAGGTATTGAGACAGTCCACGACCTCCTATTCCATTTTCCTCATCGCTATGAGGATTTTTCAAATATTACCCCTATCAGCGAGGCATTATTGGATACAATGATATGTATCAAGGGAAAGATTATTGAGATTGAAAATATTAGAACCTGGCATAAGAAAATCACCATCACCCAAGCTATCATAGAAGATAAGAGCGGCAGTATTAGGGCTGTCTGGTTTAATCAGCCATATATAGAAAGGACATTAACACCAGAAAGCTGGGTTTGCTTAGCGGGCAAGGTTGCTTTAAGAAAAGATGAGCTCTATCTTTCTAATCCTATCTATGAAAAAATCGGCAAAAAAGAATTGGTCCATACTGCCAGGATAATTGCTGTTTATCCAACAACCGCTGGACTGTCCTCGCGCTGGCTAAGATATATCTTGAAACCGCTCTTACTGCAATTCAAGAGCCACATTCCAGAATTGTTGCCAGAACAAATCCTTAAGAAAGAACGCCTTATGCCAATATCCCAAGCAATCTGGCAAATCCATTTTCCTGATTCATTGGGAGCAATTAAGCAGGCCCGAAGAAGATTCAGTTTTGAACAACTTTTAATAATTCAACTATTAGTTTTAGGACAAAAGATTGCTATAAGCCAAGAGAAAGCTATCCAAATTCCAATAAAGATTGGTCTTCTCCAGGACTTTAGCAAATCTCTCCCCTTTCAGCTAACTGATGCTCAGAGAAAAGCGGCTTGGCTGATTCTCAAAAACATGGAGAAAGCGCAGCCAATGTCTCGCCTGCTCCAAGGAGATGTCGGTTCTGGCAAAACAATTGTTGCCCTAATGGCTATTCTCAATACAATAAAATCTGGACATCAAGCAGGATTGATGGCTCCTACAGAAATCTTAGCAAAACAGCATTTTGAAACAGCCTGCCGGTTTTTCAAAACACTGGGCATAAATATCGGCTTAGTAACCGGCAGCATAAACCAATTATCCCTTGGACAATGGAAGCAAAATATAGAAATATCAAGAGATGAAATTCTGAGTAAGATAAAAAATGGAGATGTTGAATTCCTCATAGGCACCCACGCTCTAATTCATGGGAAAATGGAATTTAAGAGTCTAGCTCTTGTTGTCTTGGATGAACAGCATCGGTTTGGAGTCGAGCAAAGAGACCAATTACTAAGACAGCCCGAAACAATCCCTCATCTTTTGTCAATGACTGCCACCCCTATTCCTCGAAGTTTAGCCCTAAGCATCTACGGCAACCTCAATCTATCCGTGATTGACGAAATGCCAAAAGATAGAAAAAAGATTATTACTAAATTGGTTTTTCCAAAAGATAAAGATAAGTCCTATGATTTTATTAGCCAGCAAGTTAAAAAGGGAAGACAGGCATTTGTAATCTGCCCCAGGATTGAACCAAATGAGAACAACTTGGAATCCAGCTGGGCAGAGACAAAAACAGTAAAACAAGAATTCGAAGAACTCTCTAAAAATGTTTTTCCTAATCTCAAATTGGCAATGCTCCACGGCAAGATAAAGCCAAAAGAGAAAACAAGAATTATGCATCAATTCCAAAAGGGAACGATAGACATTCTTGTTTCTACTTCAGTTGTAGAAGTAGGCATAGACATCCCCAACGCATCAGTAATCGTGATTAAGGGTGCAGATAAATTTGGTTTATCTCAACTCCACCAGTTTAGGGGGCGGGTTGGCCGCTCTAAATATCAATCATATTGTCTTCTTTTCGCTGATTCAAATCTTACGGGTGTTAGGGAACGACTCAAAATATTAATGAAGCACTCAGATGGTCTTGAATTAGCCGAACAGGATTTGAAAATTCGTGGAGCCGGCGATTTTCTGGGGCAAAGACAATCGGGCATCCCTGATTTGGCAATGGCTTCCTTCAATAATATCCAATTAGTAAAAAAGACCAGAGCTATTGCTAAGAGGATTTTGATAAGCGACTCTGGGTTAAAAAAACACCCTCTGCTGAAAGAAAGGGTGGACAGATTTGAAGAAAAGATACATTTAGAGTAAATATGTCGAGAACGGTTCTCGACACCAAACTATCTATCTGTCATTCTAAGAATTATTCACTTGTCATTCTGAGGAGCGATAGCGACGAAGAATCCCGCGGCTATCGGTTGGGCCACAAGAGATTCTTCGCTTTACTCAGAATGACGAAGAGGAGTAGGGATTCTTCGGGCTTTGCCCTCAGAATGACGATGTAGAATTTTAGAGGTGGGTTTTAGAATTTTATCTATAGTTTCCTGTCCTTTGGTGTTACCCAAAACTGTTTCATATATTTCCCCAACATACATCTAGTTTGAGCTTCCAGCGCCGGGAGAGAGCCAAGGAGCACCATGTCTAATGGAATTAAAAACCAACCTAAAACAAACCAAAAATATTTTATTTTCCTGTATTGGAGCGGCCTCTGCGGAAGGAGTATAATACTAAGCCATATTGAACTGATAAGCCCTATCATAGCAAAAGTCATAACGCGGCTTGCCATTTTGGGGACACTATATGCTAGCAAAGATTGAGAAAATTCAGCTCCACCAAACAAGATAGGAAGCCAGCCCAGAGCAAAGACAAGAATAGAAGCAATGGCCCATGACCAGTGACCGCTAATCAATTCAATTCCTCGTGAGAGTTTCTTTGCGAAAGGAACTCTTTTATTCTTTCGGCAAGCATAGAGAAAATAAGGAATATCCTCTACTCCATAAGCCCATCTCGTTTTCTGTTTATAGATATTCTTAAGCGTAGCCCATACATTCTTTCCTAAATTGGCATCCATTGAAACAGGATAGAATATAGGAACAACCCGATAGTCCCCATCATATCTGAAAAAACACTGCCAAAAAATTCTAGAATCATCCGGGATAATATTTGTCTGCTTAAATCCAACATCAACCAATGCCTTGAAACTCATTGAATGAGAAGAAAAACTAATCAATTGAGTCGGCCGTTCCTGGCACATAATCTGCCAGAAGGTGCTTGAAAAAGAAGAAATCTGAGAAAAAGGAGGCGCATCCCAGATATTATTATGATAAAGAGGAATGGGTTGGAAAGAACTGCGGGTGGGCTTTTCACAAGTTAAGTAATGATAGGCGAGACAACTGAAATACTTGGGAAAAATCCGGGTGTCTATATCAAAAGAAGAAACAATCACATTTTCATAGGGAATCCTTAGCGGGTCAATCACTACTGCCTTGGCTTGCTTGGCTGCCCAGGCATCATTTGGCCCGTGTCCAGTTATCTCTCCCGGCAAATTAGACGGATGAAAGGTCATAACAAGTTTGAAAAAACTATTGCCAAATTCTTTTTTTATTTCTTCTGCTATTAATTTCCTCTCCTCTCCAGCCCTTTGCTCAAAGCTTAAAACAACAACCATTCTATTCTTCGGATAATCACAGTCTACAAGCGATTGGAGAGTATCCCTGATAACTGCTGTTGACTCTGTAGCATTTGGCAATAAAATCAGATGATAGATGTCATGCCAATCTTTTATGTCAATAGAATAATGTTCTACAGGAATTTCTCTGAGTCTCTTAAGCCAATCAACTTTTTCATGTCTCTGCATTCTCTTAAAACCAAAATGCAAATGAAAAGCAAAATAGATACTCCGTAAAAACCAAAAGATGACAAATACAACGAGGAAATAAAAAACAAGGGCGGGAGCCCTCCAAGATAAAAGAAAAGACATAAACAAAGAAAACCAGGATAAGGCGCCCGGAAATATCTCAAGAACTCGGAAAATCTTTCTTTCTTTTGCGTCGTCCAGATCAGTGGCTCGACCAACTCTTAGATAATTCATACTGTTTGATTTAGTTGACGGTCTAAAGATTGCGACCCCAGGGAGAATTGAACTCCCGTTTTAATCTTGAAAGGATCATGTCCTGACCACTAGACGATGGGGTCTTTTTGATAAATTTAGGGTAAGCTAACTTCCAAAGTTTACCCTAAAAATTGCAAAAAAGCAAGAAAAAAAGTAAAATATCTTATATGAAAATTTTATCTATCGAGACATCCTGCGACGAAACAGCAATAGCGCTTGTAAAGAAAGATGACGATAAAAAAGAGGGGCAAGATTTAGATTTCCATATACTATCAAATGTCGTCGCCTCGCAGGTCAAACTCCATCAAAAATACGGAGGTGTATATCCTAGTTTAGCGAAAAGAGAACATCAGAAAAATCTTACTCCTGTACTAAAAAAAGCGCTGAAACAGGCAGGAATGCTCCACTCCGTTCTATGTAGTAAGATAGAGCTTGATGGGATGCGAGATATATTGAAGAGAGAAGAAATTGTAGTTAAACCATTAAAAAAATTTCTTTCAAGGTATAAAAAACCAGAGATTGAGGCAATAGCCGTAACAATAGGTCCTGGATTAGAACCCTGCCTGTGGACAGGAGTTAATTTTGCTAAGGCCTTATCTTATTCCTGGAAATTGCCGATTATTCCAGTTAATCATATTGAAGCGCATATCATCGCGAATTTGCTTCCGCAGTCCTGCGAAAAGCCAAAATCCAAAATTTCAAATACCAAACAAATTCAATTCCCGGCTATCTGTCTTGTGGTAAGTGGCGGACATACCCAGTTAATACTAATGAAAGATTTTGGACAATATAAAATTATAGGGGAAACAAGAGATGATGCAGCCGGCGAGTGTTTTGATAAAACAGCGCGTATCTTGGGCCTTCCGTATCCCGGGGGTCCAGCTATTGCCAAGCAAGCCCAACAAGGACAGGCTCAATTACCAACCCATTTCAACATTAAACTTCCAAGACCAATGATTTATAGCAAAGATTACGATTTCTCTTTTTCTGGCTTAAAAACAGCTGTTCTCTACGATTTTAAAAAACGCAGTTCCAGCGTAAAAAAATCAAAGAAATATATTCAAGAAATGGCAGTTAATATTCAAGAATCAATTATTGATGTCCTTATTAGAAAAACAATCAGAGCCGCAAAAGATTTTAGAGCAAGGTCTATTATTTTAGGCGGCGGGGTAACAGCCAACCAAGAACTGCGCAAACAATTAGATAAAAGGGTTAAAAAAGAGATGCCGAACACCAGATATTTTATGCCGAGCAGAAAATTCTCAACCGATAATGCGGCAATGATTGGAGCAACCGCGTTTTGGCATTTAGAAAATAGCATGGGTTGGAAAAAAGTAACGGCAAATGCTAATCTTAGGGTAGGAGATTATTCCCCGTCATACTGAGGAGCACATTCGGCTCCGCTCAGCGTAAACTCCACGACAGAAGTATCCCCACCTCCCTTGTCATTCTGAGCACTTCGACAAGCTCAGTATAAACTCTGCGAAGAATCTCTCATGTTATAGCGGTATGCCTCGAGACTCTTCGGACTTCGTCCTCAGAATGACGAAGTGGCGAAGGTTTTGATCTTTAATCAGAAGATTATGATTAATTATTTTATTTATATCATCCTTGGTATCCTTCCTAGTATAATCTGGTTGGCATTTTATCTGCGGAAGGATACTCATCCTGAACCTAAGAAAAAAGTTTTGGAGATATTCTTTGGCGGGATATTGTCAGCCCTTTTGGCAGCCATTATCGAAACCCTCATCTTAAAGCAAATCTCAGCTGTAAGAATAAGTCCAATCATCTACCGAAGTTTGCTTATTTTTTCAGGAATAGCCATTATAGAAGAATTGTTGAAATACATAGTTATAAAAATAGGAGTTTTCCGTGATCCTGAATTTGATGAACCTGTGGACATAATCATCTATATGATTATCAGCGCTTTGGGTTTTGCCGCCTTAGAAAACACACTCTTATTCTTTTCCGAAAAAATGCAGGTTTTAGACGCTTTCATAATTTCTGGGTTTCGACTTATAGGGGCAACTTTTTTGCACACACTTTGCTCAGGTATCTTCGGATTCTTTATCGCCTGTTCCTTTCTCAAGAAAGAAAACAGAAGGTCTTTATTCGCTGCTGGATTTTTTATTGTAGTCCTGTTGCATGGAATCTATAATTTCTCTATAATGGAATTAGGTGAACATTGGAGATTTATAACGCCCCTAATAGTTTTGTTCTGTTTAGCAATATTTCTTTCTTATTGTTTTCGGAAACTTAAAAAATTTAAAAGTATTTGCGAGACATAATATGGCTTTAACCAAAAAAAAGGAAAAATCTATTACTGCTAAAAAGACGCAGAAAGAAGAAGTAGCAATAAACCAGAACGACTGGCTTGAATTAGAAGGAGAATTAGTAATAGATGTGTATCAAACCAATAACGAGTTTATTGTCCAGGCACCGGTAGCAGGAGTGAAGCCCGAGGATATAGAAATTGCTATAGAAAATGATGTTCTAAAAGTAAAAGGAAAGAGAGAGAAAACAAAAAAAATCAAAGAAGGCGATTACCTACTCAAAGAATGCTTTTGGGGAGCATTTTCAAAAGAGATTATCCTCCCGGAGAAAATCAATAAATCAAGAGTGGAGGCCTCTATTAAGGAAGGTATCTTAACCATAAAACTCCCCAAGAAAAAGGAAAAAAAGGGAAAAAAGATAGTAATTAAGACGGATTAGATTGCGAAGAACAGTTCTCCGCAAGTACTTTCCTTTGTCGTTCTGAGCAAAGCGAAGAATCTCTCATGACATAATCGATAGCCACGGGATTCTTCGTCGCAAAGTTCACACTGTCAACGTTCAAAGTCAATGTTCAAATCAATGTTCGAAGCCCGGCATCGAACACTTTATTAATAATAAAAAACTACGGGGACCAGGCCCCGTAGTTTTTTATTTCACAATGCCGAGAATTGGATTTCAACCCATAAGCTACAATAACATCCTCCGTAATTCTGTGCTGAGGGGGAGATTTGAACTCCCACAGGACAACCCTAGTAGGTCCTAAACCTACCGCGTCTACCAATTCCGCCACCTCAGCATTATTTGCGGGAGGAGGGTGTTTACCCATTTCACCACTTTAGCAAGAAAGGAAGCGCCACTAAAGTGCGGCGCTTCCTTTCCTTACCCAGTGAATATCATGCCGCCATCATAAATCTAACAATAGCTGGAATGGCCTTAGCTAAAAGAGCGACAGCTAAACCTATAGCCGCAAACATTAGATAGTCCCTTCCTTTGTTGACTTGATCTATTTTTTCTCCTGCCGTCAAGATAGTAAAAGCGCCCATCAGAACCATTATTACCGCAACAACCATAAAGATAGTAAAAGCCCAGTCCGTCGCAAAATAAACAGTGCTGAACAAACAACAAAGCGCTCCGGAGACACCTCCATATTCCTGATCGTATTGGCAAACACCACCTACACCAAGACAGGTGCCTGTTCCTAATCTTGGATCTCTCCTAATCGTACAACTATTAGGAACTTCTTCCTGGGCTAGAACAGGCATTGCCATAGTCATCAATAAACAACTTAACACCAAGACGCTAAAAAATTTCTTTGACATATTTCAAAATTCTCATTTAAGTTTGTTCTCGACCTTTGGGCTTAATTCTTTCAATCTACAACTACAAATCATTTAGGGTGTAGTTTCACTCCATCCCAAAATATATTTTAACACAGCAATAAGGCCCTTGGAAAAAAGAATAACTGCTAATCCAATGGCTGCGTACATAATAAAATTCTGACCCGTCTTGACCCTTTTGGGGTCTCCTCCTGCGGTTAGGAGATGAAAGGCGCCCACTAAAACCATTAAAGGCACAACAGCGACTGCCACCCAAAAGACAAAATCAATAACCGCCTCGACTAATTCTTCAAAAGTATCATGTTTTAAAGGATTATCTATCTGAACTGCCCTGACTAAACAAGGCGCTCCAAGCAAGCCAATCAAGCAACTAAATATTATGGCTGTTTTTATTTCTTTTGGCATAGATGTTTTATCGAGAACAGTTTTCCTGCGGAGGACTGTTCTCAATTACCCGACAGGATTCGACTTAAGACCAATCCCCAATGAAAAGCGCCAGCGCTGAATTCTTTTTCAATCTTGAGCCCTGTGTTTTCAATAATCTTCTTTACGTCCTTAACAGACACCCTTTTATCTTTTTCAGGACCAAACGATGACTCTTCTTTCCAATCAACAATCAGTATTCTCCCCTTGTCTTTTAATAATCTCTTGGCTTCTAATATTATAGCATTTTTATCATCTGCCTGGAACAAGAGGTTTGGAATTAAAACAAGGTCTAAATAATTATCAGGCAGCGTGGAACCTTTTTCTCTTTCTAAATCGCAGCAGAGGGGCTCAATATTATAAATGCCTTCCTGTTTGGCTTTGGTTGACAAAACAGAAAGCGGCTCTTTTTGAATATCTAAGGCATAAACGCGGCCCTCTTTTAGTTTTTTAGCCAAGGCAAAACTAAATTTACCTGCGCCACAACCAAACTCAGCTGCTTGCATATTCTCCTGTAGATTTACTTCCTTTAAAACATCCTCTGGGTTGATAAATCCTAACATAATTACTTAATCTTTATGAGCTTAAACTCGTCCCCTTGTTTCTTTTTCTTGGTTTCTTTCACTGTTATTTTTATCTTACTGCCTGTTGTCTTTTTCTTCCTCTCTTGCAATCCTACCTTAATTTTTTCTTCTACCGCCTTTTTCTTTGCTTTTACTCTTGTCCCTTTTCCAGCCTTTTTTTTGGGTGCTTTCTTTGTTTTCTTTTTAAGTTCTTTCTTTACTCGTTTTTTCATTATCTTCTTTGTCTCTTTCGCTGCTCCCTGTTCAAATGTCTTCCCCGCCGCCCTCACTACTTTTTCCTTTACTTCTGCCTTTTTCTCTTTTTGCTCTATCTCCTTTTTCTCTTCACCAGCCGCTTCTATCTCTTCCGCCTCTCCTGTTATTAGTTCTACTTTCTCCATCTTATCTTCTTTATGATTCCTTTTCAAGTCAGGTTTAATATGGGCGATTGAAGCAACCTTGTCTCCCGAGCCTAATCTAATAATCCTCACGCCTTGGGTAGCCCGACCCATCTTGGAAACCCCATTCAGATTAATCTTAATCACCTGGGCTTTTTGAGAAATTATTATTAGATACTCATTGGAATCATCTAATATCCTCGCCGCTACCAGTTCGCCCGTTTTCTTGGTAATATTGGCGGTTTTGATTCCTGTTCCGCCTCTCTTCTGGACCCTATATTCCCATATCCCTGTCCTCTTGCCATATCCATTTTCACTAATCACCAACAATCTTCTTTTTATGCCTTTCTTTTTATCTTTTTCTGTTCGGCGCCTGATAATCTCCATGGCAATTACCCTATCCTCTTTTGCCAATCTGATACCCTTTACTCCGGCAGCCTGCCTTCCCATATTTCTTACATCTGACTCGTTGAACTTAATTGACTTGCCCTTGACCGTAACCAAGATAATTCTGTCGCCCTTAGAGCATCTGCGGACCTGTTTCAGTAAATCCCCGGATTTTAGATTAATAGCAATCAGACCGCTTCTTCTTACGTTTATGAAATCAGAAATCTTTGTCTTTTTCACCAGACCATTCTGCGTAGCCATTATAAAATGGGTATCCTTGTTTTCCCTTTCAGACAAAGAAGCAACGGCTAAGACTTTTTCTTGAGAAGAAATCTCTAAGAAATTCATCAAACTCTTGCCCTGAGATATTCTTGTTTCCTCAGGAATCTCAAACACCTTTGTTTTGAAAACCTTTCCTGAGTCCGTAAAAAATAACAGGTCATCGTGGGTATTAGTAAATATCAGGTATTTAACAATATCGTCTTCTTTCGTCTTG
>CAZIIL010000022.1:0-10486 GCA_964539465.1 uncultured Candidatus Saccharibacteria bacterium | reverse complement strand
AACACAAAATGGGGCACTGATTCTGCTTTGGAATTAGCAGAGATAATCACTTTTTTTGCGCCAGCAATAAGGTGTTTACCAGAACCCTCTGCGCTAATAAATCTTCCAGTACATTCTAAAACAACATCAACGCCTAAGTCATTCCAAGGAAGTTTCTCTGGGTTTGGCTCGGAGATAACTTTTATCCTCTTGCCATCTATTAAAAAAGCGTCATCCTTAATCTTAATCTCTTTCTTGTATCGCCCATACGCAGAATCATATTTAAGAAGATGACGCAATGTCTGGATATCGGTCAAGTCATTAATCGCTACTAATTCTAATTTGGGATGATCATCAATGATATTCTTAAATGCGGCCCGGCCAATACGTCCGAATCCATTGATAGCAATTTTTGCTCGCATAGAAATTAGTTATTCCTTTATATTTAAAAGATTCTTTACCCTTTCTCTGTCAAATCCGACTACAATCTCATCATTAATCTCTACAACAGGCACACCTTTTTGGTTAGATTTCTCTATCATTTCATTCAACGCCTCTCTATCTTCAGCAACATTGATGTCTTCAAAATCAATGCTATGTTGCTTTAGGAATTCTTTAAGCGTAACACAATAAGGACAAAATGGCGTAGAAAATACACGAATCCTTAGCATAAAAATTAATTAAAATTAAAAAATCATTCGCAGCTCCCAGATAGCCCGCCAGTATCCATCCCAAAATCAGAAGACGCGCTCTCCCCCGAAAGTATTTGGGAACATTCTTCCGGTTCGGTTTCAAATGCCTTGCAAATTAATTCCTTTACTCCCTCTGGAGATCTATCCATCATTTCAATAACCTTGTCATTGATTACAAGTGTAGGAGAACCAGCTACTTCGTATTTTTGGTTCAGGTTAGAATGGAGAGCGAATACTGGATAGACCCCGTTTAACCAAGACTCCTTATCTTCATAGGCAGCGCTAAGGCCGAATTGCTTGTCAGTTGCAGCAATACAGGAGTTAAGGCTCTCTATATCAACGCCACTGGATTCAAGACAACCATCAAAATCTCCGTCGACAACAAAACAACTCAGGTATGAAAGATACCTTTCTGACTCCTGCTTCTGGATACAGTATTGCCTGAGATTCTCGTCGACTTCTTTCTTTTCATGCATAATATAATCCACGAAATACACACCAAAATCAGCTTTGCCTTTTAGCAGCTCCCATGCCGGCAAAAGCGCTTTTTGGGATTGTAGTCCGTAAGGACAATAGCTCATTACAAAAAGTTTTATATCCGGCCGAACCGCTTTGGGAACTTCTAGCGAAAGGAAGAATTCATCTATGTCAATCGCACTCGGGAAAAGCAGTCTTCCGTCTTTGGTACTATAAGAAATATATTCTTGCCCACCTACTTCTAGTATCATTCTATAGAGGTCGCCGTCTTGACTAATATCAGATATAGAAGCAGTCATATCCGGTATGCTCTCTTTTAAATATTTGGCTATCCTCTCTTCAATTTCTTCAATTGAATATTCATTCTCTGTCCTTGATTTTTTTAGCCAGTCAAAAATAAAGAATGACGAGATAGATAGAATAATTATAACAGTTGTTATCAATAATACTTTTGTATCTTTGATTTTCTTGAAATCCATACTTTTTGTTTACTTGTTAATAATAATGATTAATAAAATAATACTACCATAAATCTTTTTTCTGTAAAATGCTTGGCCAGGGTTGTTATTTCTGCGACAATTCCAATATCTTCTCCATTAATCTAAGCTGCTCAAAATGGCCTAATCCTCCTCTATGACAGGCCTTTTCTGAAAACACTTTTGTCCCATCTTTCCCATTACCATAAATCAGGACTGGACAAGGATATCCACAATGCCTTTTCACCATAGAGCAGGTGGAATGATCGCAACTAATAACAACCAAGACGCTCTTTAAATTCATAACAACTTTAAGCGCCCTATCAATCTTTTCAATAAATTCCTTTTTCTTTTTGTAATTTCCGTCTTCTGCTAAACTGTCTGTTGCTTTGATGTGGAGAAAAACAAAATCATATTTTTTCAAAGCCCTCTTGGCAGCCACGAACTTTCCTCTGAGATTGGTATCAAACTTACCGGTGGCTCCTCTTACTTTGATTATCTTCATTCCCAGCAGCCGGGCAATCTGTTGATAGAGAAACTTGCCCGCAATACAACAGGCCCTTAACCCGTATTTCTTTTTAAAGGATGGCAGTTTTGACAAAGAGGAAGCGCCACGAGTGAGAATATAATTAGCCGGGGGCAATCCTTTTTTCTTCCTTATTGTATTCTGCGGGTGTTGCCTCAAGAGTTGATGCGTTCTCTCTAAAAACTTATTCAAAACACCTGCCGTAAAAGCCGCTTCCTTACTTTCATCTAACGGCTCAATCTTTCTGGCAATCTTGCCTAATTTCCCATAGTGAGGGTCTCCATCAGAGATATTCGGACTCAAGCCCGCTCCCCTCATAATAATACCTAAGCGGTGTTCACTGGCGCTTTTAAGCAAGAATCTTACGCCTTGAATCTCTATTCCTTTCAGCAACTTGAATAGAGATTTTGTGTCCTTTATTCTTCCTGCTCTTCTATCCAGCATATTCATATCCTCATCAATAGTAGCAAAATTTCCTCTCAATGCTACATCACCCTTTCCCGCTTTTATGCCGCAGCCCGTAGCAGTAATAATTCCCCTTCTGATGTGATAGGTTTCGGGGTCATAGCCAAACAAAGAAAAATGTCCGCCTTCCGAAGTAGGTGTAGCTTCCCTGAACCTAACCGCTGCCAACCCGCAGATCCCCTGCTCAGCCATCATATCCATATTTGAAGTCTGAGCCGCTTCCAAAGGAGTTTTTCCTTTGAAATCAGGAATCGGTTCATCTCCTAATCCGTCTAAAATTAGCAATAAGATTTTCTTCACGATTTTAAGAGCTCTTCCTCTATTCTTAATAATCTATTATACTTCGCCACCCTCTCTCCTCTAGCCGGAGCACCAGCCATAATATAGCCAGCATTTATCCCCACTGCCAGATCAGCAATAAAATCATCGTTTGTTTCTCCTCCTCTATGCTTAACAAAGGCCTCCCAGCCGGCCACATAAGCCATCTTTGCCGCTTCAATTGTCTGGCTCAGTGTCCCCACCTGATTTGGTTTCAGAATAATGGCGTTAACCGCTCCCCTCTCGCTTGCCTTTTTTATCCTTTCCTTATTTGTTGCTAATAGGTCATCGCCAATAATAAAAATATCGTTCCCTAATTTTTTGGTAATTGCTTCAAACCCTTGCCAATCATCTTGAGAAAATGGGTCCTCAATGCCTTTTACAGGATATTGTTGGACCAAACCAGCATAAAACTTCATCAAGTCCTTTCGAGTAAAAGCCGTGTCTTCAAATTGATAGATATTGTCTTTAAAAAAGCAGACGGCAGCCACATCCAAGATAATTCCGACTCTGCTCCTATAAGCATCTTGTTCTATTACTTTCAAAATAAGTTCCAGCGCAGTAGGTGTTTTTATATTAGGAACGCTGAAACCACCCTCTAGGCCAACATTGGTTGCCATTTTGCCATATTCTTTTTCTATAAGCGCCTTTAATCCTTGATAAATCTCAACACCTGCTCTCAATTCTTCTCTAAATAATGGCTTATCGTCGGTCTGCTCTGTATCGGGAGGAGGAACAATCATAAACTCCTGCGTACTTAGACTATTCCCAGCATGGACACCGCCCTCCATCATTAGTAAGCAGGGTTTGGGAAGAGAAATGCGCCCAGGCGCTCCACTCTCGCGATTTATTCCAGAAATCTGAGAAATATACTCCCATAAAGGTAATTTCTCTGCCCTGGCGCCGGCCCGGCAAACCGCAATCGAGACCGGTAGAATAGCATTGGCTCCCAAATTGGATTTATTCGCTGTTCCGTCAAGTTCAATCATTATCTCGTCTATTTTCCTCTGCTGAACCGGGTCTTTTCCAAGCAATGCCGAAGATATTATCTTATTGACATTCTCAACTGCCTTTAGTACCCCCTTGCCATTATACCTTCTCCCTCCATCCCTTAATTCGATTGCCTCGTAGTCGCCTGTTGAAACACCCGAAGGCGCTGAGGCATGGAACAATCCTAAATCGGTTACCAAGTCTACCTCTATTATTGGGTTTCCCTTAGAATCTAATATTTCTCGCGCTTTAATGGACTCTATTTTGCTCATATCTTACTATTTGTTTCTTTGCAACGAGGTCAGATCTCATTGCATTGGATTACATTATATTGTTTGAATGTATTTATAGGCAGAGATAGCGGCTTTGGCGCCCTGGCCTGCAGCTACAACAATCTGTTTTACAAGATCGTTACCCACATCTCCAGCAGCAAAAAGACCAGGAATATTGGTCTCGCAGGTCTTTACATCAATCTTAATCTCATCCCTCTGGTTAAATTCAACCAGATCTTTAACAAAAGAGGTAGCCGGCTGATAACCAATCTCTATAAAAACCCCCTCTACTTTTAAGGTCTCTTGTTTCTGGCTATTTCTCTCTTCGTAAATAATAGAATCAACAAATTTTCCCCCTTGTATCTCTCGAAGGGCTACATTGGTTAGGACAACAACATTTTTATTCTTTTCTATGCTTTCTTGATTCGCCTCCTTGGCTTTTACTTCTGGAGTATATTCTAAGATATAAACCTTTTTGGCAAGTTTACTTAGAAAAATAGCCGCCTCAAAACCAGAATCCCCTCCTCCAATCACTGCTACTGCTTTATCTCTGAACAAGGGGCCATCGCATAAGGTGCAATAACTTACTCCTCTGCCAATAAACTCTTTTTCCCCAGGCACTTCTACTGGCCTGGGATCTCCACCCGAAGCCACGATAACAGTTCTGCTCTGAAATTGTTTCTTCTGCGCTGTAAAAACCAGAAAGGATTTCCCTTCCTGTTCGACCCCCACCACCTCATCTACATTGATATCGATCTCCTGTCTCTTTAAATGCCGCTCAAATCTCTCAGTTAAATCCAGCCCAGAGATTTTCTCAAATCCAGGATAATTTTCAATGGCTATTGCCTTCTTAGCCATCTTGCCTCCTATATCTTTGGCAATCAGAAGGGTCTTCAGTTTTTCCCTGGCAGCATAGATGCCAGCCGTAATGCCAGCCGGCCCACCGCCAATAATAATAACGTCGAACATTGAAATGACTTAATAAATAATAAGCAACGCCTATTAATAGAGTATTTCTGGAATTGCTTCAATGACATCGGTAGCTAATAGTCCTTCTTTTAACCGCTCTGCCGCCTTCTCTCCTGCCTTGCCGGTTATAAAGGTTGCTACCTGAGCAGCTAAGAACGGCGAGATACGACGAGCAAGTAGCGCCCCGCAAACACCGGCTAAAACATCACCTGTTCCTCCTATCGACATATATGGGCTGCCCGCCCTGTTAAGGGCAATCTCCTTCCCGTCAGAGATGATGTCTGGTTTATCTTTCAAAAGAATAGTGGTTTGCAATCTTTCTGCCTCTTCCCCGACAGCCGTCTGTTTTTCTTCAGAAGAAAGTTTGTAGATTTCTCTTTTAGTTAGTATAAAAAATTCATAGGTATGCGGAGTAATAAGGAATGGTTTCCCTTTTATTAGTTCGGGGTTTTCTGCCAACGCATGAATGGCTGCCGCATCAATAACAGCCGGAATATCAATCTGGGATAGATATTCACATATGGTTTCTTTTGTCTCTTCTGAACGGCCAGCGCCCCCGCCGATTACAACTGCTACATTGCCCCGAGAAACGGTTTTAGCCGACTCTGTCTGGGCAAGTAATGTCGGCAAATGTTTTTTACTAAGCCAGCCGCCATCTAAAGGATAAGCAGACAGATTGGGGGAAAAAGAAGCGATAATATCAGCCGCCCTTTTGGGAGAAATGATTTTCGCCATATCGCAGCCCGTCTTAAACGCAGCCATTGCAGAAAGGGCTGGAGAGCCGGAATAAAACTCTCCCCCGCCTATTACTAAAACCAAGCCAAAATCATACTTCCGGTAATATTGCTCTTTCCTGTCTTCAAACAGCCCTTTTAAGATGTCTTTGTTGATTGTAGACATAAAATTAAATATTATACGAATATGCAAATCTTATGCGAATAATGTAAATATGCGAATAATATAATATGGATATCCGCATATTTGTAGATTCGCATTTATTCGTAGATTCGTATCATATCATTACTATTATATTATTTCTTTTAGATATCTCTTTAATCCATTACCGAACTGAGGATGTTTTAGAGAAAGATAGAGGTGAGACTTCAACCAATCTATCTTATCCCCGCAGCTCAACCATTTGCCCTCAACCTCATAGCCATAGATTATCTTGCCATCATCCAACATCTGACTAAGCGCAGACGACAGCATTATTCCTTTTCCTATTCGGTTCTTCTTGCGCGTTTCTTTTGACATTGCTTCAAGGTAATCGAATATCTCCGGCGTCAAGATATATCTACCAAGGATCGCTAAGTCCGAAGGGGCTTGCTCAAAAGACGGCTTTTCTACTATTTTCCTAATCTTGGAAAAACGCTTGGCAATCCTTTCTACTCCCACTACACCATGGGCAGAGATTCTTTCATCTGAAACCCGATAAAGAGCTACTACTGGCCGTTTGGAAGTTTTGAACACTTTTAATAATTGAGTAACGCAAGGGATCCTTGATTCTACAACATCATCGCAGAATAAAAGGGCAAACGGCTCTTTGCCTAACTTGGGACTGGCTTGCAAAAGCGCATCGCCATCACCCAATGGTTTTTTCTGAATAACATAAGAAAAAGAAAATCTCTTTTGGAACTCTTGAAGTCTCTTCAGTTCCAGTAAGGCCTTTTGTCCATTTCTCTTTTCCAGAATCTTTTCCAATGTTGGCTCTTGCTTGAAATAAGAAAGAATTTGCGACGAACCCGGAGGCAAAACAAACACAATCTGTTTTATCCCCGCCTCGCCTAATTCCTCAACCAGATAGTGGATAATCGGCTTATCAGCTAGAGGTAAAAGTTGCCTGGAAATAGTTTTTGACAATGGTAAAAATCTGGTTCCAATACCAGCACATAGGATAACTGCTTTTTTTATCTCAGCCATAAAATGATATCAGATATAGATAAAATCCCTTGGGCTCGTCTATTACCCCTGCTCATTTTTCCTTAGAAAGGCAGGTGTATCCCATAATTCCTCTTTTTCTAACAATTCCTTTTCTATTGCCCTCATATCTTTCTGCACCTGAAGGGCATTCTTGCGCACCCTTGAATCCACTGGCTTGACACTCTCCTTTCTCTCTTCTTTCTTGCTCTCCTTCTTATCTATCCTCTTGCCCTGCCTCTTGCTCTGCCTTTTGCCTTCCTTTTTCCCTTCCTTTTTCCCTTCCTTTCCGCCTTTCTTTTTGCCTTTTATTGTTATTTCGCCCTTTTCGGGTTTAGCAACAGTCCTTCTGTTCTTTGGCTTTTCTGCCTGCTCCTCTTTCTCTTTCTTGGCATTATCCTGTTTGCTGTCTTTCTTGTTATTCTCTTTTTGGGCCGCTCGCCGATGCCGGGAAGAACCCTTGTTTTTCCTACTCTTTTTTTTCTCCACTCCAGAAAAACCTTTCATATCGCAACCCACAGCCAAAAGCGTGACATCTAACCCATTTCTCTTCCTATTGGTTTCCACCCCGAAGATAATTCTTGAACCATTCCTAGCCCTATCGGCAATGCCCTGAGATACCTGGGCTACTTCCGAAAGAGTTAAATCAGAAGGACCGCAGATATTAAACAAAATCCTCTTAGCGCCGGAAATATTATAGGGATAGAGAGGATTGTTCAACAGTTTCCGAAGCACCCCCTGTGCCCGTTCCTTGCCATGGACATAAACCCGACTTAGATAAGCCAGCGTCTTCCTGCCAGTCAAGATGCTATTGATATCGGCGAAATCGATATTAATAATGCCGGGATTATGAATCATTTCTATTAAACCATTTAAACTTGAACCAAGCTGTTCATTAATAGCAAACAGAGCTTTTCTTAAAGGTGTTTTCTTATCTACTATCTTGAAGATTCTTTCGTTAGGGATAACAACAACTGCGTTTAAAAACGGTTTTATATTTTGTAGTGCTCGCTCAGCAATCCTTTGCTTTTTATCACGCTCAAAACTAAAAGGCAGTGTAAAGATGCCGCAACTCACTATTTTCAACTCTTTTGATATTTGCGCAAAAACAGGAACCGCTCCTGAGCCAGTTCCACCTCCCAGGCAAGAGACAAAAACACAGAGATCATAGCCCTTTAACAACTTTATAATCTTATCCCTGCTATTCTCTGCTGCCTGCCTTCCTAATCTATCGTCCATACCTGTTCCCATACCGTTGGCCACCTCTTCACCAAACAGAAAAATCTTTACCCCCTCTTTATTCCTTGATTTCGAGAGAACTCCATTATCCGTATCGGCAACAAAGAAACTGGTTTGTGGATAAACTGAAACTATATCAGAAACAACAGCATTCGCTCCCCCTCCAATTCCAACCACTATTGTTCGTATCTTGTGAATACTGTCAGAAAATTCCTTTTTTTTCTTTACTTTAATTATAGACCTGCCTGCCTTAGAACGGACAGATATTCCTTTCTTTACTTTTACCGTTTTCGTTGCCAACCCCTTTTTCTTTCTGGGAGATGGCCTTTTACTCTTTCTCATAAAAAATCCTCTTTAAAAAATTTATGCCAACCCTGCCTACCGGCAGGCAGATTACTTAATGATAAAACCTTGATACGCCTTTGTCAATTTAAATATGAATACACTATCTTGAAAACTAAAATTCCCTTCTTGGTACTACCGTGTTTATCTTCCTAAAAATGCGGATGGAAACGGAAATTTATTAACATAAATTTCTTCTGGACCGAAATAAACAATATCATAAAACCCGAGTGAGTCCACTCGGGTTTTATGATATCTAACTTCGGCAAAACGGGACTTTGCCTAAGAAATCTTAATGATTTTAACAGATATCTCGCCTACCAAACTCTGAAATTTAAAACTCTCTCCCTTCTTACGCCCCAAGAGCGCTTTCCCCAACGGCGACCGATAAGATATCATCCCTTCTAAGGGGTCTGACTCGTTCGCTCCAACAATCTTGAACTCTTCTTTCTCGCCACCCATATCAAGAGAGATGAGCGAGCCAATCTGGATAATATCTTTTTTCGCTGTGTCTCGCTGGATAACAATGGCATTGCGTATTAAAGCGCGAATATCAGCAACCCTGCCCTCCAAAAAGCTCTGTTCCCTCCTTGTTTCCTGATACTGGGCATTGTCTGATATGTCTCCTAAAGCCGCTGCCTCATTTAACTGCTCAGCAATCCTCCGCCTTTCCTTTGTTTCAAGTTTGTTTAACTCTTTTCTTAACTTTTCTAACCCTTTTTTAGTAATATATTGTTTCATGTTCTGGAAAGCAATAATACAATCTATTATTATCGTCTTACTAACAGAGATAGCCAATCATAACATAAATAAATAACTACTTCCACCCACGGATATTATGAAAACATTATGGATAGCTGGCCTTAGAATACTCCCCTTGACAGTCAATCCCAGTCAGTATTTAATAAAGACAGAATGTATAGGATATTCTCAAGGACAAGGAGGGCAAAATGTGGAGAGAAATCGGAGTAGGTCTGATTATCGGATTAAGTTCCTGGCTTCTTGTGCGCTGGATGCACAGAATGCACAGGAACAGAAAATAATAAACTCGAGAAAGGATCACGCACAAAGAAAGAGAGAGGGGGGTTAAGAAAACCCCTCTTTTCTATCTATTTTTTCTTTTGTCTCTGTTTTGTTTTTGAGGACCGAACGATTTTCTTTATTTGCTTGATAAACTCATTAAGGCCAATGCTTTTGTGGATATAGGCAACTACCCATCTTTCTTTTACCGCCTTTTCTGCTTCTATGGAAAAATCTTGGCTGGTAAGAAAAACAACAGGAATATCCTTAGTCCGCGACTCACCCTTTAATCTTCGGACCACCATATAGCCATCTGGTTCAGGCATCGTTATGTCTAAAAGGACAAGGTCGGGCAAGAAACGTCGAGCCATCTCGCGTCCCGTATTGCCATCAGCAGCGTATAAAACTTCAAAACCAGCCGCGGCAAGCTTGGCCCCAAAAAGACGTCGGATAAAAGGGTCGTCGTCAATAATAAGAATATGGATAGGCATACGTTGTCTTACCATAAAGTCTAATTATTTTAGGCAATGTCAATCTGTAGGAAGAGAAAAACTAAAGATTGAACCCTTGTTTTCTTCAGAAGCGAACCAAATCTTGCCATTCATTTTTTCAAGAATCTGCTTTATTATCCACAGCCCGAGACCAGTGCCTCGAACTTCCTGGGTTTCTTTTGTTTTGACACGGTAAAATTTCTGGAATATTTTCTTCTGGTTGCTTTTTGATATACCGATGCCGGTATCTTTAACATGAGTAATAAGTGTTTTCTCTTTTCCCGTTAAATTAAGGCTTGCTATCCTTCCGCTG
>CAZIIL010000021.1:0-10638 GCA_964539465.1 uncultured Candidatus Saccharibacteria bacterium | reverse complement strand
AGCCATGGAAATCTCAGAACTGTAAACTACATCAGGCTCGTAGAAACGAGCAACAGCCATACCCTCTCTTACCATTTCAAGATTAATATTCTCATTCCCAAGAAAAACATAACGCAGACATCTGCCGTACATATCAACATCGCTGACATCTCTTTCTAATCTTATCTCTTTACCCAATATCATATCCTCAAGCTGTGTCTTTGCTTCTTCATAGCAGGGATAACTCTTTTCATCAGCGTCAATGCCCAAGAGCCGGATATGAACCCCGCCCTCGACAACTATGGTATCCCCGTCTAAAACCTTTGTTACAATAACTTCATCATCTGCTAAACATTTTCCCTCATTTTCTGAGACATCTAATGGATTTAAAATCTCTAAACCCAAAAAGTCCCAGGAAATCCCGCCAACAATAAGCCCAAGAATAAAAATAAGCCCTAACACTCCACCCCTGCGAATAGATTGGTTCATATCCTTGAACATCTTGTTTATTATATCACTTCGGCAAGATTAGTGTAAGCAAAACACAGGTCATGCCTGTGGAAAACTGTTCAAAGCAGGGTTTTAAAGAGTTCTGAGTTTCTTAATGCAGGATTTCTGACACGATAATTCTAAAATTGAAAAGCGGCTGATATACGATGTCAGCCGCTTTTTGGACCCCTTGGTCCCTAAGGTGCACACGAATTCAACGTTCCTCCTTCTTGGCAGGCGTATGGTAAAACGCCTGCTCCGTCTATCTCCCACGTGGGAAGCGCTCTCTCTGGGTCATGCGACCCGCCCCATGATAGACCCCTGACTTCGAAGCCATCAATGACATAATGGGGTTCCGGCACATGAAGGTTACCACTGCGCGGTTGGTATCCAGCCATATGATAGGGATTGAACCTCCATTCTTCTGGGTCATATCGCTCAAGCGTGGCTGGATCATGCCTATCATCAGCGCCGATGATGACATACTTGACCACCCTGGTTATGTCCGTTGGTTTCCACCGGACATAACCAGGGTTTGCCAAGCCCTATAGGCTTTTGCCTCCTTTTGCAAAAGATTTTGACTGCATTGTCAAGGTGCTATGTTATATTAATGTAAACTATACTTAAAACTTTGTCAAGATTTTAAGGTAATGTAAAAGTGTTTGATGCAGGCCCGCCTTGATGGTGGGGCAAGGCCTTGAACAGTTTTTATTTTACCAGAAAATTAAAAGAGCAGGGAGATACTCATCCCTGCTCCTTTTTTTACTCTTTTCACCACGACTACGCTCCGCACATAGCCACAATGAAAATCGTTTGCCTCCCCATGAGGTCGTCGCCCATAACAAGCTTTAGGGAATAGCCCCCCACCTGCAAAGTAAAGGGAGCTTCCATGAACTCGTTTGTTTTGGGGTTATAGAAAACGAGTTCTTGTCCTTCTTCCGCCCAAACCTCAAGGGGTATCTCCCCCAACCCTTCGAGGTTTCCTTCCCAAATTTCACCCTTCTGGGGAGGAAAGGTCCCCCAGACAATACCGCAGTATGAACCTGTGATGTCGACAGATTGTCGAGCCGCCATTTCGGGAGCCGTTAAAACCACATCCCCGACTATCAGCCCAATTGTCAGGGCTGTGAGGCCTTTGGACGTATTTTCAAGGCGATTGGTCCATGTTGCTTTCAGAATGTCGCTCCGAGAACGAGTAGACCGGCACCCGGAGCAAGTCCAGAGCTCCAACGGTTCTCGTCCTGACTGGGGCATGAAGCGTTGGAAGCCCTCAAATGTCCATGTTGCGGCTCTGCCGCAAGCTGGGCAAACCGCTCTCACCGGAAGCGAGGATGGGACAGGCGGGACAGCTGCCTCTGGCGCTGCGCCCATGCACCCCGATAAGGACAACACCACTATGACTATGAATAGAAAAACGCTTTTTGCGTTCATTTTCTTTTTCCTCCTCTTTTTGTGGTTTTTTCTATTTTCCTAAAGTGATTTCAATGTACAACTATCCAAGTTATACCATATCTCACCTTATTTGTAAAGAAGTGTATCGAGACCCGGTCTCGATACAGATTTACAAAGAAAAAGTGTTCAAAGCCCGGCATCGCCGGCGATGCGGGTCCGCCTCATCGGCGAGATGCACCTGCCTCGACGGCAAGGCTGGCTGGCTTTGAACAGTTTTAGTATTTACTTTTTCGGATGGTAGTATTTTTGTTCCCCGATTTGTTCTGGGAAATGGGTCTGGTCGGTTTTTGCATTCGGAAGATCATGGGCATATTGATAATCCTTGCCATAACCCAGTTTTTTCATCAGATTGGTAACAGCGTTTCGCAGATGAAGCGGCACGCCAAAAGAACCTTTCTGGGCATCCTGTTTTGCTTTTAGCAAAGCAATGTAGGAAGCATTGTCTTTTGGAGCAGACGCTAAATAGGTTGTCCCCTGCGCTAGATTAATCTGTGCCTCTGGCAGACCAACATATTCTACTGCTTTGGCAACAGCCACGGCCACCTGAAGCGCTTTTGGATCAGCATTGCCAATATCTTCTGAGGCGAATATCACCATTCGCCGCGCAATAAAACGAGGATTTTCGCCTGATTCCAGCATCCGAGCCAGCCAATACAGGGCTCCATCAGGACATGAGTCTCTCATGCTCTTGATAAAAGCCGATATGAGATTATAATGCTCCTCGCCTTTCTTATCATAACGGAGAACATGTTCTTTAAGGATTTTAGAGAGCTGTTTTTCGGTTATTACTTTGCCAGAACTGCCTTTGGTAGAATGAGCAATAAACTCCAGGGCATTGAGTCCTGCCCTGGCATCGCCGTCAGCAAAATTGATTAATCTCTCAAGCGCTTTTTTATTAAAACGTATATTTGTTTCTGCTAATCCCCTTTCTTTATCCGAAAGAGCCCTAAGCAAGATATTCTTCATTGCATCTCTATCTAATGGTTTCAGCACATACACTGCTGAGCGGGATAGAAGCGGCGAAATAACTTCAAAAGATGGATTTTCCGTTGTGGCGCCAATCAAGATAATGATTCCTTCTTCTACATGAGGCAGAAACGCATCCTGCTGCGCCTTATTAAAACGATGTATTTCGTCAATAAATAGAATAGTTTTTTGATTGTGGAACTTTCTTCTTGTTCTGGCTTCTTCTATCTCTTCTCTAACATTTTTTATCTTGGCATTGGCGGCAGAGAGATTGATAAATCTAGCTTTGGTCTTTTCCGCAATAATACGGGCAAGGGTCGTCTTTCCAGAACCGGGTGGACCCCAGAAAATTAAAGAACTCAGATTGTCGTCTTCTATTGTCTTTCGCAAGGGACTGTTATCTCCTACTAATTCCTCTTGACCATAAAAACTATTAAAATCCTGCGGCCTCATCCTGTCTGCCAAAGGCGCTTCCTGCTCTAATATCCTTTTGAGTTTTTCGTCAAATAGATCTTGCATTGTTTTATCGCCGAATTGAATCTACGGATGTCCGATATCCGTGAGAAAGAGGTCTATAGAAAAAGAAACTATTTATTCAATACTTAATAACTCAACCTCAAATATCAAGGTTGCGTTTGGAGGAATTGGTCCGCCCGGGGTGCCTGTTTCGCCATAAGCAAGCTCTGGCGGAATAACCAATCTTCGCTTCTCTCCCACTTTCATTCCCAAAACACCTAAATCCCAGCCCTTAATCACTTCACCATTTCCTAAAATGAAATTAAAAGGCGTTTCCCTATCCAAACTTGAATCAAACTTCGTGCCATCTGTTAATGTCCCTGTGTAGTGAACGCTAACATTATCACCATTTTTTGCTGATTGTCCTGTGCTCTGTTCCAGAGTTGTTATCTCTAATTTTGCTCCTGCTATTTCCGCTGTTTCCGCTGGAGGATTCTCTGTGCCTGATTCCTGCGAAGGACTCTCTGCGTCTGATTCTGTTGAGGGATTTTCTGTAACCAGTCCTTGCTCTTCTTTTTCTCTATTATTATAGAGCAGAAAAGCGATGAGAATAATGATTATTGAAATAACAATAACTAAGAATACCTTTTGCATAATTAATATTTTTTATTAGTTTTTATAATCTAATTTCTATGTCTGTGGATATCGGATTTCCACAGATGTTCTACAAAATATATAAATACTGCTGGTCTATTTTAACATAAAAAAAAGACCACTCATACTACAAGTGGTCTATACCTTGCATTGTGACTAGCCAATGTTAGGCGGGATTCTCCCAATTCACAGGCTCTAAGGCGCCTGCAGGCCTTTGGGCTACCAAGGGAAGAGGACTATCTTGGTTTCCCCGTGGAAGTTTTCAACTTCCACACCCCTGAATCGGAAGCAATGATAGCTGCTTCTTCCCCAAGAGGTCTCGCCCCATCGGCACAACTGATATTTCTCGTACCAATCTGTGCCAATGGGTTGAGGGTAAAACCAGGGCCCCTCCAGCCGAGCCCAGATCTCAACCTGCCAGGTTGTCTGAGTCTGGGGCTCGCGGGCCTCAACCCACGTAGTGATGCCTCCCACCACATGGTACAGGGGCTCGCCTGGCGCCACAGCCCATGCCCACTGACCGTACCCCAAATACACACACTGGGTTTGGTCGGCGGACACGACAGCCCAGGCGCCCTCTTCTTTGAGAACGCCCATAACCCTACCCCGAGGAACATATCCCATGGGTCTATTAGTACCGCACTCATAGACCGGAGTTCGGTTCCTCATTGCCACCACCCAATCATGCGGAATGGTGGGAGTCAAATCACTGGCTGCCACTGGACTAGCGACGATCGAGAACATGACCGCCGCCATGAAAAAAGCAATAATCGCTCTCTTCATCTTTGCTACCTCCTTATTAAGTTCGGCCTTGGGGCATGCGCTAGTCCACAGACCCTTTGACCGCCTCGCCTCGAGAGCGAGGATATTTTTGGCGAATCCAAGTCCTGACTCGAAACCATGCTCAGATGCTCACCCAATATCCCCTCTGCACTTGCTTGAGGTTGGGATTCACCTTATCGCATGCTTCCCGCAGGCCTCGGAATCAGAAACAAAATAGCCAAGAATAGATAGAACCAAACCCAGTTCCACGCATCCCTGGCTATTTTCTCTCTTCTCTACATTCTATCTCTCTTGTTGCTATATTATACCATTTCTAATGCTATCCGTCAAGAGACTGTGAGAAACCTGCTTGTTTCGCCTCGGCTCGCTCAGCGAGCCGAGGCGGGTGCATAACTCCGTTGAGTCCTGTTCTCGACGGAGAGGATTATTCCGTAAAACTTCTGGTCCAACTTGGTTCAGGCGGTGAAACGCCAGAGTCCAATAATTCCCTCCACGCCTCATCGGTCAATCTATTCCCCATCGGCTGTTTAAACTCATAGTAGCTAAAAGTTGGGCCTACTCCTGCCAAAATGCGGCCATCAGGCAGTTTATAAGCAAGAACCATGGTCTTGATATAGCCCACGCCTTCTTCTAATACCTTTTCAGTATTTCCTTCGGTATGGACATCTGCTATTAGAACAGTGTTAAATACATCTGGGTCTGTCTGCCCGTCAGAAAGAATCTCTATCAAGTTCTCTGAAGTACTGCCAAAGTTTTCAATGAAGTCATATTCCTCCTCGCTCAGCGGCTTATTCTCTAATTCCTTTTTGGAAATTTCCAATAATCTATTTAGTATTTCGGAAAATCTATCCAGCGCCTGTCCTATCCCTAATTCTTCCAGCTCCGCCGCAGGCACTAATTCTTTCAATCCCTGGTTTGTCATTCTGGTCAGAGTCAAAAGCCGAACATAGAACTCCGGCACTGGTTCCACATAACCTACCACTGGCGGCTCAGGCATTCCGCCTAATTCAGCCATAGTATAACTCTGCTTGACATACAAAAGCGTGTCATGCCTTAATTCACTCCACGAAGCCAATGCGGTATTTAACT
The DNA here is from genome assembly GCA_964539465.1 of uncultured Candidatus Saccharibacteria bacterium. GTDB lineage: Bacteria > Patescibacteriota > Minisyncoccia > Minisyncoccales > CAYTKG01 > CAZIIL01. The sequence goes on along the minus strand of CAZIIL010000021.1, from coordinate 4,770 downwards.
CCTTATCCTGCCATGCATTACTTTGCATAAAGGTTTGGTAGCCATTACCCCATTCGCCAAGCAAAGGTTGGAGCGTATAAAGCCAATTCCAATAAAGATTCTGGAACCAGTCATCATTAGAAAAGGAATCTATCTCGCTTTTTAATTCAAAAAACTTCTTCTTATAATCAGAATAGTCCGCATCTCCTGATTGCTCCAAGATGTATTTGGCTCTTTTGGAACCAAGCAAAGCCATAATATCCAAGCCCATAGGGAAACCCCTTACTTCTCTCCCTGCCGGAGGCGAACAACCGCTAACATCAGTTTTAACCCATGTAAATGGCCTAGTTTTCTCTGCCGAAGAGTAGGCGTCATTCCATAAAAATGTAAATGGCTTTTCCTGTGTTGGCAGAGGGTCTTGCTTGCTCGAATATTGTCCTGAATAGGGGGAAACAAGTTCAGAAAACAGCCAAGAATCAACCGTAAATCTCTGTCCCATCAAACGAAAGCCCTTTGTCTCTCCTAATAGTTTCTCCGCCTGGATTTTGAGTTCTTGAACATCTTCTGCGCTCAAGGGCGGACATAGCATAAATAGTTCGCAGGCGCCCAAGCCGCCATATATCTTTGGCTCGCCAGGAATCTTCAAGAGTTCGTCCTTGATATCTGAATATCTTTCTTCAATGCCTTGAGAATCAAGAGATTCCCCAAATAAATTATTCAGAATAGCCGAATACTCATAGGGGCCTAAATCATCAGAAAATCCAACGAAGAAAGAAGTTATGGCATACATCCTTTGCCACATTGTCTGGATATCTTTATCTTTCAAAAACTTTTTAGCTATTAAGGCGGATTGTAATGTTTGAATCTTGGCATCATATTCTGAGATGATTCCGTCCATAGGCCCAGTGCAAAGCGATTTTCCCTGAGACAGGGAGGGAGAACCGTTGATAAGGGCTGTCATTCTGCCATACCACATCATTGCCTTGAAATAATTCTTGAGTTTTTCGGATTTAGTATAATGTCCTCTTGGGACATACTGAGAATAATCTTCTTTATAGATAAAGGTAGGAGAAAATTCCCACCCCTCATGCCCGCCAATTAACTCAAGTTCTTTGTCAACAATATCTTCAGCAAAATCAGGCGTTTCAAAACTATATTTCTGCAAGTCCGATTCAGAAAAGTATTTGAAAGACGCTTTATCTCCATACTGCTCTTTAATATTCTTTATCATTTCTTCGCAGTATTCGCTTGACACACCCTGTCCGCAATATTCCTGTCTTAGCGCCGCGTCGCTCATCGTTTGTTCTTCCTCTGGAGAAAGGAGTTCTAATGCAACAGAGAAATAGATAACATTTCTTTTGGCAGATTCTTTTAGGTCTCCAGAGCTATTGTTGTATTCAGCTATAGCGTCATCAAGAAATGCCCTGCTCATTTGATAGATATCATTGTAAAACATATCCCTTTCCATCTTCATCAAGGTCGCATCAAAAAAGATATGATAATAATGCAGCAAAGAATCGCTGGTGATAAAGACGGGCATATCATTCCACTTGAGAGCGGAATAAAAACCAGCAAACTCATCTGGTGATTCCTGAATGCTCTTAGGCGTGGGCATAACAACAAAACCATTATTCTTAAAAAGAGAAAGCGCCTTGTCAGAAAATCCTATTTTCTGAGATATGGCCTGCCAATTGGCAATATCTTCGGTTTTTAACGGAAGATTATAGGAAGGAATCTGCGGCTCCACATCAACCTTTTCTAGAATAATATCCTCTGGCTGGATTAAACGTTTGGCTAAGGCAATTACATTAAGGCCCTGCGCGCCTATTGCAGATTCTGATTCGTCAAGAGGCGCCGCATCTTCCTCGCCTGCTTTCTTTTGATAAAAATAAAAAATAGTGCCTCCGATAATTGATGCGCTAAGAATTGTGATTAAAATAATGAAAATCGTTTTGGGGATGCCAAATACCTTTAAAATTTGTCTGCCTGTTTCCATATTGCTTTAGTTAAAACTTATTAATAATTATTGTCGAGAACTGCTCTCGACATTATCTCTTCGTTTCTATTATGCCAGTTTTTATGGATTCAGACAATTCCTGACTAGATCTCTGAGATAATCCTTGCAAAAATCCCTTGGCTGCGTCCTGGTTCATCAATGCCGGCTGGCCTAAACGGCTTTGGATAGGAAAAAGCCGGTAAATAAGTTTATCTGGCCAAAGCTCCATCCCAATAGCTAAGCCCTGTTCTGTATCTTCTGAAAAATACTGGTCAAAGATAAAATTGCCTAAGGAATAGAAAATTAATTTATCTTTATACAACTCAATATCCTGGACAACATGCGCATGAGAACCAATAACCATATCAGCGCCAGCGTCAATCAGGCAATAGGCCAATCCCTGCTGGGCAGAAGAATGCTTTATTTGATATTCTTCTCCCCAATGCAGAATAACTATAAGAAAATCATCAGCATGCTGAGCCCTAACTGCTTTCACATTTTTTTGGATGTCATCCTGGCTGCAATTAAAAGGAAATGTTTTATTAATAGATAAAAACTGGATGCCGTTTTCTTCAAATCCAAAATCCGGACCGCACAGAATAGGGTCACCCAAGAAATTGATGCCAGCATCTTTTAAAAATGCCCTGGTTTCTGCCAACCCGGACTGCGCCATATTCAATGTATGATTATTAGCTAAGGAAAGCAGATTGAATTTAGCAAATGAAAGCCCTTTTAGAACATCTGGTGAAAAAGCAAATCTTAAAGAGGCGTCTGGAAAATGCGGAGGATTCTCTACAATAGGCCCTTCCAAATTCCCAAAAACAATATCAATGCCCTTTAAAAATTGAGCAATTTTCTGAAAAGGATAGAATACGCTATTCTTTCGCATTAGATACTCTACGCCCCTGTCTAACATAATATCGCCGACAAATAAAATAGTTTTTGTCTCAGTAATATCTTTATATCTTGACATCTGCCCTTCGGCTCCGCTCAGGACAGGCTCCTGCGCCGCTTTCTCCTGAAAAACAACACTGAAATACGATGTCGTTTCTTCAATATCCTTGCCTTTAAGAAAATCCGTAGAATCCTTATAACCAATGATATTGTAGAGTTCCTTATCTCTTAAATGAGCAAATGCTCGGGCAATATATAATGCCTGCCAGCAGTCAACCTCTACGTCTTTAAAATCATCTTTTCTAAAATCCAATAATGTCCTGATAGATTTAATGTCGTGGAATGCTGCTGCTGATGATATAAGGTAATGAGAAAAATCAACACTGGCAATAATAATGGTTTTGGAAGAAGAAAAAGAATCTATTGAGTCAACCAACTGCTCTGTTTCTTCAAGCGAGGTATCAGCAGATATAATTATAGGTACAACTTTAGATTTAGGCAGATATTCTTTAATAAACGGCATTAGATTAGTAATCCCATGGTCGGAACCAACAGCCGAATTACTAAGAGCAATCTTATTCTGCGAACACAATTCTGTGATTAAACCATTATCAATCTCTAATCCATGAAATCCTGTTTCTGCGTTTTCTTTAGCAGATAAATCCTGATATTCAAGAGTGGCAAAGTTGTATTTTAAGATATTGGCACTATCAAAATGGTCTGGACTCAATAAAACAATGGTCTCTGGTTTTTTCTGTTCAGAGATATAGGTAAAGAAGTCATTTATAAGTTCTTCTGCTAATAAGTGATGAGGAACTACGCCTGCCGACACAACTGGATTTGTGGTTTCGACAACAATATTTTTAGAATTGAGGATGAGATAACAAATAATCGCGCAGAAAAGCAATAATAAAAGCACTGGCAAGATACATTTGCCAGTTATACATTTAAAATATTTTTTATTGTTAAGTCTCATTATCGAAACTTATTATTCAAATATCTAATCGGGAATTAAAACTGTGGAAAACTGTTCAAAGCCCGGCATCGAACACTTTATTTCCCACTCTTGATTGTAATTACGTCTCCGTCCTGAACGATATATTCCTTACCCTCTATGCGTACAAGCCCTTTTTCTCTTGCCTTAGCGTAGCCACCAATATCTATAAGTGTTTTCCAATTAATAACCTCTGCCTTGATAAAATATTGCTCGAAATCACTATGCACTACGCCTCCTGCTTTAGAAGCTGTGCTGCCCTTTTTCAGTGTCCAGGCACGTACCTCATCAGAGCCCATAGTAAAAAATGTTATCAGGCCCAACAATTTATATGATTCTTTAATCAGTTCGTTTAATCTCAACTCTACGGGCAACTCTAAAACTACTCTTTCTTCAGAAGTCAAGTCCTCAGAATCCAATTCAGATAATATATCCATAGCCAAAAACGGCCAATCATTTTCTCGAAACAGTTCTATGGTATCTGATGAAACCTCGCTATCTTTTCCATTCAGAAGATATAATCTTGGCTTCATCGTCAATAATTGATAGCCGCGCAGCAACATTATCTCCTTCTCATCCCAATCTATCCTCGAAGGAATAATTCCTTGTTCAAGCAGCCCCTCTATTTTTTTGAGAATAGATAATTCTTTAAGCACCGTCTTATCACCTGTTTTAGATTCTTTTTCCAAGCCGCTTATCCTTTTCTCGACTGTTTCCAAGTCCTTCAAAGCCATCTCGGTGTCCAATATCTCTTTCTCCCCGATAATATCTATCTTGTCTAACACATTAGTAATCTTATCATTCTTGAAACAACGCAAGACATATACAATTGCGTCAACTTCTCTAATGTTGGCTAAGAATCTGTTCCCCAGTCCTTCCCCTATACTTGCGCCCTTTATTAGCCCAG
>CAZIIL010000020.1:0-11978 GCA_964539465.1 uncultured Candidatus Saccharibacteria bacterium | reverse complement strand
ATTTAAGTTTGATTAAGTCCGAACCGAGGCGATGCTAAGTAAGGACAAATAAACATGGACTGTTACTTTTGTCGAAAAAACATAAAAGAAATTGATTGGAAGAATACAATTTTATTGAAACGATATATCACTAGTTTAGGAAAGATAAAGAGACGAGATAGAACCGGATTATGCGCTAAACACCAGAGAAAGATTTCTAAAGCAATAAAAAGAGCCCGCCATCTTGGCTTGCTTTCTGCTACTAGTAAAGAATAAAGTCTTGAATAATCAGCATAAAAAGACATTCTACCATAGTAGAATGTCTTTTTATTTATGAGGTTTTATTTATGAATCCTTGCTATAGATTCTTTTTTATTCAGATTTACTCAGAAGCTGCTGCTTGTTCTAATATATTTTTCTTTATCTCGCCAGCAATATCCAGGTGTTCTTTTAAAAACTTCTTACTCTTTTCCATGCCCTGCCCCAACTTCTCTTTATTAAATTGATACCAAGCCCCTGATTGCTTTACTATTCCGTAGGATAGGCCCGTCCTGACAAGGTCAGCATATTTTGAGATGCCTTCATTATAATAAATATCAAACTCGGCTGTTTTGAACGGGGCTGCCACCTTGTTTTTAACTATTTTCGCAAGAACCCGATTGCCAATAATCCTATCTGCTGATTTTATCTGGGCTGTTCTTCTAAGATTAATTCTTACAGAAGAATAAAACTTTAAAGCTAATCCGCCCGGGGTTGTCACCGGGTTTCCGTATGCGGCTATTTTCATTCTTGTCTGGTTTAGAAATACTACTGTGGTTTTTGACTTAGCAGTAATGCCCGCTAATTTCCTAAGCGCCTGGCTCATCAATCGAGCCTGAAGCCCAATCTGGAATTGCCCTACTTCACCATCAATCTCTGTTCGGGGGGTCAGGGCAGCCACTGAGTCAATAATAATCACGCCCACCCTGCCAGACCTCACAAGGGTTTCTACGATCTGAAGCGCCTCTTCCCCGGAGCCCGGCTGAGAAATTAAAAGCTCTTCAACATCAACGCCTATTTTCTTAGCGTATCCGGGATCCATTGCATGCTCAGCATCAGCAAAGGCGGCTATACCGCCTTTGCTCTGCGCCTCAGCAGCAATATGAAGAGCCAATGTTGTTTTCCCGCTCGATTCAGGCCCGAACACCTCAATAACCCTGCCCCGAGGCACTCCCCCGACTCCCAACGCGATGTCAAGAGAGATTGAACCGGTAGAAATACTATCAATATCTACAGGTCTTATTTCTTTTAATCGCATTATCGCTCCCTCTCCAAATTTTTGCTTTATTTCGTCTATCGCCTGCTGTAATTCTTCTTTTTTATCCTGTTTCTTTTTGGCCATTGTTTTATTTTAGCACAGAATTCTTATTCTATGGATATCGGACATCAACGGATGTACTCACTCAAAAAATTGTTCTTCGTTTTACCCAACAGGATTCGAACTAGCATTAATTTAGCGGAGTGAATTTTATTCAGATTCAAGGCGCTTAGGCGCGAAGTGTGCCTAAAAGGCACATAAGAGGCTAAGCAACAAAGAAGCTGGATAAAATTCACCCGCCCGAAGGAAAGCAAAAGAATAAGTCAATTTCTTCGTTGCTCCTCCTCGATGTGTCCTAAAGAACACATCTTTGTCGTCGCGTCTTGAACTTAACCTATTCTTTTGCTTCTAAAATTCATGATAGTCCGAATCCTGTTGGGTTTGCTCAAAAAAGACCTTGCGCGGTTTTGCTCCCTGCGCAGGACCAACAACCCCTTCCGCCTCTAACATATCTAGAAGCCGCGCAGCTCTAACATAGCCAATCTGCAATCTTCGCTGGAGCAAAGAGGCTGACGCCTTTCGAGACCTAATAACAACTTCTTTTGCTTGCTCATAGAGTGCTTCTTTTTTCATCCCCTGGATGCCCTCGGGGCCAGAATCTGCCCGGCTAATATAATCTTGTAATTGAAGAGAGGCATCATCCAAAAATGCCGAAGGGCCAATATGATTGGTTATCCACTTAACAACATCTGCTACCTCTTTCTCGGAAACATAAGCGCCTTGGATCCTTTTAGGCTTAACGCTCTCGGCAGAGACATAGAGCATATCGCCTAAACCCAAGAGTTTTTCCGCCCCAGCAGAGTCAAGCACAGTCCTTGAATCTATCTGAGTCGGCAGCTGAAAACTTATCCGAGAAATAATATTCGCTTTTATCAAGCCAGTAATAACTTCTGTTGATGGCCTCTGGGTAGCCAAGACAAGATGGATGCCAACCGCCCTTGCCATTTGGGCTATTCTGACTATCCTTACTTCTATCTCTTTACCCCGAGCAGCCATTAAATCAGCCAATTCGTCAATCACTAAAACAATATAATAGAGAGGCTTCTCTTTCGCCTCAATGGCTCTCTTGTTGAACAAGCCAATATCTCTAACGCCTGCTTCTGACAGAATAGTAAATCTCTTCTCCATTTCATCGACCAACCAATTCAAGGCGTTAACACTCTTTTGGGCACCGAAGATAACTGAATTTAAAAGATGAGGAAGTTCGCCATAAAGTGAAAACTCCACCCTCTTTGGATCAATCAAAATCAACCTTAGCGTCTCTGGGCTGTTCCGGTAAAGCAATGAAAGTATTAGAGAATTCAAGAATATGGTTTTCCCCGCTCCGGTTGCCCCAGCCACCAAAAGATGAGGCAAATGTGATAAGTCCGTAGAAACAGGGTTGCCGGCAACGTCTCTGCCGAGAACAAAGCCAAGACTAGAGGTGTCTCTCCTGAAGTTTCGATCACTGATGAGGTTGCGCAATCTCACCTTGCTTCTGCTTGTATTAGGTATCTCAATTCCTACCAGCGAACGACCAGGTATAGGGGCTTCAATCCTAATTGGATGAGCAGCTAATGCCAGTGCTAAATTGTTTGACAGACCAGTAATCCTTGATAGTTTGACTCCATCAGCTGGTTTCAGCGCGTATTGACTGACAGTGGGCCCAACATTTACTTCAGCCATAGTTACTTCAATGCCAAAGTTTTCTAATGTCTTCTTAATGTTGCGACTATTTTGTTTTATGTCCCCCGGGTGTGGTTTTTCTTTTTCCTCCTCCAAGAGATTGAATGGGGGAAAATTGATTTTTGAGTCCTTGGGTCTCAATACTTCAGTCTTCTGTCTCGCTCCTTCCAACAATCCTTCTTTTCTTCGCATGGTACTCTCTGGTTCTACCCTGACTACTCTGAACCTTGAAGAATTGAACATTTTCTTGATCGCTTGTGGGAAACTCTGTTGCTCCTCTTTTTTTGAGGAGAAATTTAGAACATACCAAAAACTTAATCCTCCAACAATGACCATAATCCAAAAAACGAGAAGAGAAACTATCCTGCCAAATATATTTATCAAGGGACCACTGCCTAATTTTCCTACCTGCCCTCCGGATAAAAAAGATACTGTTAAAACCATAAAAAGTCCAGAAATGCCTATTAAGAAAGAACATATCGCTAAAAAGGCAGTTAAGAATAATTTCTTAGGAACAAATAAAGAAACAGCGGCCAGAAAAATGAAAATCAAAGGGGCTAGATAAGCCGCATCTCCAAACAGATTAAAGATAAAGAGCTTCATAGTTTCTCCTCCCTTGCCAGACAACTCAAAGAAACTCAAGAAAGAAACTAGAGCAAGCAAAAACATTAAAGCGGTCAAGATATATCTCTTAACCTTGCCTGGCATCGTAGATGTTAACTGCTTCAAAAAAGAAAATAGACGGAGGACTATACTCTTTACTCCTCTGAAAAAAGAACTCATAAAAGAATTATAAGAATTATTTCTTCTTTTTCTTCGTCTTTGGCTCTTTTTCCTCATTTCTTGTATTAGACCTGCGAAATCTCCGCTCAACGAAGATTTCGCCAAGGCAGATTATTTCACCTATTAGTAGAATGATATTACTTAATTCCAGTACCTACCGGTATTAATTTACCGATAATTACATTTTCTTTCAATCCATTAAGAGAATCCTTTTTGCCTTCAAGCGCTGCTTTGATTAAAATCTTAGAAGTATGCTGGAAAGAAGCTGCTGAAAGAACACTATCTGACGTCAGGGCGACTTTTGAGATACCCAATAGAATATCTTTAGCAACAGCCAGTTTCTTCTTTTGCTTTTTCAATCTCTCGTTTTCTGTAAGAAATCTCTTTCTCTCAATAATTTCTCCCGGAACAAAAGGACTATCCCCGGCTGTCTTTATCTTTACTCGAGAAAACATCTGATGAATGATTACTTCAACATGCTTATCATGTATCTTAACTCCTTGAGAAACATAGATTCTTTGGATCTCTTGCAGAATATAATTTTCGGTAGTTTTTCTATCAGTCAAGCGAAAAAGTTTTTGAAGATTGACACTCCCTTCACAAAGCTGCTGTCCTTTCTTGACCATCTGTCCCTTCTCTACCCACGGAGATATATTCTCTAGGATCTGATACTCTATCTTTTCTGGCTTTTTTATCGTTTTCTTCTTTTTTCGGGTTTTCGACTTTCCCTTTGAGTCCGATGCCTTAATAACAATGATGCCTTTCTTGACCTCTACAACATTACCATCTATCTCAGAGATTACTGCTTCTCCTTTGGGCGGCCTTCGCTCAAAAAGCTCTTCAATCCTCGGTAAACCAACCGTAATGTCGACTCCTCCGGCCACACCACCAGTATGGAAAGTCCTTAGGGTAAGTTGGGTCCCCGGTTCACCAATACTCTGAGCGGCCGTAATGCCTACTGCTTGATTCTTTGCAATAGGTCTATTAACTGCCACATCCCAACCATAACACTTTTGGCAGATTCCTCCTGTTGCCTGGCAACTTAAAGGCGAACGAACCCTCACACTCTCAATCTGACTTTCTTGTATTTTATTTGCTGCATCCCAACTAATTATCTCACCATTTTTAACTATAATCTTGCCTTTTTTGTCTTTAACATCCTCTAGGCATATTTTGCTTCCGATTTTAAAACTCATATCCTGGCCAATCTCTTCAGCATCCTTTAAGAAAACAGTAAGACCCTGCTTATCACCACAATCTTCTTCGCTAGTGGTAACATCATGGGCAGCGTCAATAAGGCGCCTGGTAAGATAGCCCGCTTTTGATGTTCCCATAGCAGTATCCGAGGTTCCTTTTCTTGCCCCATGGGTTGAGATAAAATACTCCAAAACACCAAGTCCTTCTTTGAAAGAATGCTTTACTGGCAGTTCAATTATCCCACCACCAGGGCTAACCATTAAGCCCCTCATCCCGGCCATCTGAATAGGCTGAGACCAGGAACCACGACAGCCCGAGTCAGCAACAATAAAAACAGGATTTTCTTTAGATAGTGTCTGGGGTAATAATTCCTGAATTTGACTTTTGGTCTTTGCCCAAATTTCGATGATCTTCTCATATCTTTCTTCTTTGGAAAACAAGCCCTTTTTATATAATCCATCAATTTTTTTAACCTCCATCTCAGATTTTTGAATAATGCTTTTCTTCTGAGGAGGAACAAAAAAATCATCTGCCCCCATTGAGAGGCCGCTCTTAGTAGAATATTCAAAGCCTATATTCTTGATTTCATCTATAACCTGAGAAGATTTTTCTTCTCCATATTCTTGAATAATATCTCTAATTATCTTCTCTAACTTTTTAGAGTTAATCATCTCATTGTAGAAGGGGAAATCCGGAGGCAATACATTATTAAAGATAGTCCTGCCCACTGAAGTTTCTACTAATTTTACTGCCGTAGATTTTACCTTTGCAATTTTGAGGTTTTTCTTTTTGTCTTTGGGTAATGGATTAGAACTTTTCAAAGGAGACTTTAGTCTAATCTTCGCCTTTAAGTCAACATAACCCAGGGTATAAGCCAATAGGGCCTCCTCTACGCTAGAGAACACCTTCCCAGTCCCTTTTGCTCCATCTTTAAATGTTGATAACCAATAGACGCCTAATATTACATCTTGAGTGGGGTTTACGATCGGCCGGCCACTCGCTGGCTTCAAGAGATTATGCGAGGAGAGCATAATGTCCTGGGCCTCTCTCTGAGCTTCTCCAGACAAAGGAAGGTGAACGGCCATTTGGTCACCATCAAAATCAGCATTAAAAGCAGAACAAACCAAAGGTGGGATCTTAATAGCTTTCCCCTCGGTAAGAATGGGTTTAAATGCCTGAATAGAAATACGATGAAGAGTAGGAGCACGATTCAATAAGACAAATCTATTTTTTATGACATCTTCCAAAATTGCCCAGACGTCATCTGTTTGCTCCTCAATTAATCTTGAGGCGCCTCTGACATTATAAACCAATTCTCTGCTTAGGAGTTCTTTTATCACAAACGGCTTGAAGATTTCTAATGCCATCTCCTTGGGAAGCCCCACTTGGTCAATCTGCAACTCTGGACCTACCACGATTACCCCCCTCCCGGAATAATCGACCCTTTTCCCTAATAAATTCCTTCTGAATCTTCCCCTCTTCCCCTTAAGCATATCGGCTAAACTCTTTAACAATCTTCTCCCGCCTGTAGTTGCCCTCGTCAATGTCCCTGTCCTCATCCCATTATCGATCAAGGCATCTACTGCTTCTTGAAGCATTCTTTTCTCGTTTCTGATAATAACCTCTGGAGCAGAAATCTGTAAAAGATACTTAAGCCGATTATTCCGGTTGATAACTCTTCGATATAAATCATTCAAATCCGAGGAGGCATACCTTCCTCCATCCAACTGCACCATTGGTCTTAGGTCAGGAGGCAAAATGGGAACTATAGTCAAAAACATCCATTCCGGTCTTATATCTGCTTTTAGCATACTCTGGAAGAAATGAAGTTGGCGAAGAATCTTTTGCTTCTCGACGGATTGACTATCAGGAATCTCTTCTTTTATTTTCTCAATCTCCTTTCCAAGGTCGATTTCTCTAAACATATCATACAGAGCCTCCGCTCCGGTAGCTGCTTCAAAAATTTCGCCATATTTCATGCTTAGTTCTCGATACTCCATTTCGGAAAGCACTTTTAGCGGTTTTATCAGCTCGACTTCGCTAAGAGCCATCCTTCTAAGTTCATTCAATTCTTTTAACTTGCGATTCAATTGTTTTTGATTCTTAACCTCCTGCTTGCAGCTCTTTACCTTAAGTTGATACTCTTTTTCAATTTCTTTCAAAATAGCTTGTTTATCCTTCTCTGAGACTGAAGTTATAATGTATGCCACGAAATAAACTACTTTTTCCAATTTCTCCCTCGAGATATTCAAAACCATTCCTATCCGCGAAGGAATCCCTCTCAAAAACCAGATATGAGCAACCGGCACGGCTAATTTGATGTGGCCCATCCTTTCTCGTCTTACAATACTCGTTGTTACGGTTACCCCGCAACGGTCGCAAACAATCCCCTTATACCTTATCCCCCGGTACTTGCCACAATAACAGCGATAATCCTTTGTTGGACCAAAGATTCTCTCACAAAAAAGTCCATCCTTTTCTGGCTTGAGCGTCCGATAGTTAATGGTCTCTGGCTTTAGAACTTCTCCTTTTGACCAGGATAAAATCTCCTTTGGAGAGGCCAATTTTATCTGGATAGATTTAAGATTAGATACCTTCATATTTTTATATTTCTATTCGTCTTTTCCCTCTATTATTACGTCTAATGCCAATGATTTAAGTTCATTGATTAATAGATTAAACGAAGATGGAACAGTAGGAATAGGAATCTTTTCTCCACCAAGAATGGCTTTATAGGCAGCAGCCCTTCCTACTACATCATCAGATTTAATGGTTAGCATCTCTTGCAGTGTATAGGCTGCTCCATATCCTTCTAACGCCCAAACCTCCATCTCTCCAAATCGCTGGCCGCCAAACTGCGCCTTGCCCCCTAATGGCTGTTGGGTTATCAAAGAATATGGGCCAATGGACCTCATATGTATCTTGTCTTCAGCCATGTGGTCCAACTTCATTACATACATATAGCCCACTGTGACATCTTGAGAAAAGGGCTGGCCGGTTATACCATCAAAAAGACGAACCTTTCCTGTCTTTGGAAGACCAGCCTTTTTTAATTCTTCTTTAATATCCTCTATTGTTGCTCCAGAGAGCGAAGGAGTAATAGCATGATAACCAAGCTTATGGACTGCAAATCCCAAGTGGGTCTCAAACACCTGCCCCAGATTCATTCTTTTAACTACACCTGTAGGATTAATAATAATATCTACCGGTGTTCCATCTTCCATAAATGGCATATCTTCTTCCTGTAGAATCTTAGTCACTACACCTTTGTTACCATGTCGATTGGCTAATTTATCGCCCGCATTAAGCGCTCTTAGGCTAGCTACGCTAACATCTACTTGCTTTATTACGCCTGGATCTAATCTGTGTCCCTTTTTTCTAGAAAATACCTTTATATCCATTACCTTGCCCCTCTCTCCATATTTCATAGTCAGCGAAGTATCTCTAACATCTCGGGCTTTCTCGCCAAATATTGCCTTTAATAACCTTTCTTCAGCAGTTAATGCTTCTTTCTCTCGAGGTGATATCTTGCCAACCAAGACATCTTTAGAGCCAACCTCTGCCCCCGTCCTGACAATCCCCTCTTCGTCTAGGTTCTTCAATTTTTCCTCGCCAACATTAGGAATATCCCATGTCGTTATCTCTGGTCCTAACTTTGTCTCCCTAACCTTGCAACTGAAACTCTTTAACTTAATTGAAGTAAAAGTATCATCCTTTAAGAGTTTTTCTGACACAATAACCGCGTCTTCGAAATTTGCTCCCCGCCAAGGCATTATTGCTATCATAAGATTCTTGCCGAGTGCTAATCTATTCTCGGCAATACTTCCTCCCTCAACAAGTACATCGCCTTTTTGTATTTTCTGCCCTCTTTTCACTACCACCTTCTGTTGGAAACAACCATCCTTATTGGTTTTAATAAACGATTCGAATATATAATTTTTCTCTTCTGCCTTTCCTTTTAAACCCTTGATTTTCAGACGGACATGCTGAGCATCAACTCCTATAACTCTGCCCGACTCTTGAGCTATAATCTCTTGGCCAGAATCAAATGCTATCTTTTTCTCCATCCCCGTCATCACCAGTGGCGGCTCTGGATTTACCAACGGAATAGCCTGCCGCTGCATATTAGAACCCATCAGGGCCCTATTAGCATCGTCATTCTGAAGAAAGGGTATGCAGGATGTAGCCGCTGATAAGCACTGTTCTGGCGAAACATCCATAAAGTCCAATTTTTCTTTTCTGACTACGGTGGGCTTTTCTTTAATCCTTGCTTCGACACGGTCGGCTGTAATCTTTCCGGAGCTATCAACTGGAATTAGACCAGAGCCAATAGTATATTGTTCTTCTTCATAAGCATTAAGGTATTTGACTTCATCAGTAACCCGACCGTTTTTTACTCTGAAGTAGGGTGTTTCGATGAAGCCATAATCATTAATACGCGCAAAAGATGAAAGATAGTTTATAAGGCCCACATTCTGGCCCTCAGGAGTCTGGATAGGACAGATTCTTCCATAGTGAGATGGCTGGACATCCCTGGCTTCGAAACCAGCTCTTTCTCTTGTTAGTCCGCCTGGACCAGTAGCAGCCAATCTCCTTTTATGCTCAAGTTCGGATAAAGGATTCTCATTGTCCATAAACTGGGACATTTGGCTAGAAGCAAAGAATGATTGGACTTGAGCTATTATCGGTCTGGGATTAATAATCTGAGACGGGATTACGGTGGCAATATCTAAAGCAGCCATCCTATCTTTGGCGATTCTTTCTGTTCTTGCTATACCTACTTTTATTCTGTTGGCCAGAATTTCGGTAAAAACCCTTACCCTCCTGTTGCCAAGATGGTCAATCTGATCCGGTTTTGCATTCGGGTCATTGTTTAGACGAATAATCTCCTTCAGCGTTGCTACTATATCATCAATGTTTAAGACCCTATCTCGTGGAAGAATCTTTGCTTTTTTAGGTTTTAACTCCGGCAATCTCTGCCATGTCTTCCAGCGGCCAACCCTTGAAAGATCATACCTTTTAAAGTTAAAGAACATATTGTTAAACAGCTCCTTCGCCATTTCGGGTGTAGCCATCTCTCCCGGCCTTAGTCGACTATGAACTTCAAGCAGGGCTTCATCCTGAGTTCTTGCTCCTTCTCTGGCAATGGTTTTATCTATAAATCTAACCTCGCCTTTATCTACATCCTTAAAGAGTTCTTTTATCTCTTTAGTGGTAGCAAAGCCCAATGCTCTTAAAAAAGTAGTGGCCGGTATTCTTCTTTTTCTATCAATCTTCACGCCAATAAAACTAGTTGAATCTGTTTCAAATTCCAACCAAGCACCTCTATTGGGGATAATCTTTGCCCCGAATTGTTCTTTCCCGGCAACTGAACGAGAAACAAAAAAAACGCCTGGGGAGCGTATAAGTTGAGAAATTGTTACTCTTTCTATCCCATTAATAATAAAAGTTCCTCTTTCTGTCATTAGAGGAAAATTTGCTAGGAGCACATCTTGTTCTTTCGCCTCTTTTGTCTTGATATTGAGCAATCTTGTCTTGATTTTCAGCGATGCCTCAAAAGAAGCATTATTTTCCATAGCTTCATCGCCTGTCTTGTATTTTGGTTTATCTAAATAGAAATCCAGGAGATGAAGTTCTAATTTCTTATTGGTGTAATCCTGGATGGGCGAAACCTCGGAAATGATCTCTTTCAAGTCATCCCGCCAAAACCTTTGCCAGCTCTCTTTCTGGATAGTAAGAAGGTCGGCAGGAGAAAAAGAAGTTTTTCCTTTAGAAAAATTCCTTGTTTTCATATTAATATCAGCCCCTAGGGCTTAAGGCTGAGAGAATAATTAGAAATTATTATCGCCGAGCGAAAAAATCAAGAAACACGCAAATTCTTAAAAAAAAGAGAAAACAACCCCCTACCGGTTAGGATTAGTAGCCTCTTTTTTTTCTTACTGCAAACACATAGTACTTCTTTTAATCTAATTCTATTTTTTAATCCTGTCAACCCCCCGTTTTCTCCTCGTCATTCTGAGGGCACTTCGTCGCTACCGTTCCTCAGTATGACATTTTCTAAAACGGCACTATTTCTATCCACTCAGGCAATGGAGTACAAGCAATAATAGCATGCGTTTCTGTATCTGTTCTGTTATTATCATCCCTCACCCATAAAATGACTTCAGTATAAATAGTATCCAATCTTAATACAACCGTCTCTTCCTGGCCAAATGGTTCTGCCTGACCCATGATTCTCCATTCTCTTTCTGCAATCTGGCTAGCACCATGGGACAAGGTAGAGATATCTTTTAGATATATCCCCTCGCCTATCTCTGGAATTAATTCTTCTGGAAATATCTCGCAGTCATACCAATCCTGCTGGTCAATTGAGCACTGAAAGTCCGCGTTAATATCTCTTAATACAGTAATTGTCCTTATTTCATCGTCTGGGGCGCCTGACTGGTCTTCAATGCGCAATCTAACCGTATGGCCGTCTATGCCCAAGACGGGACCCTGAACAGTGTAATTACAGAGTCCTGGACAAGAAAGCTGGGAATCTCCATTAACATACCATTCTGAGCCGGCAATGTCGTCCTGGCCATTAGGGTCAGTAGAATCGTTTTGAAGCGTCATAATATCTCTCATGAAGACCGAACAGGAAGGCACAAGGTTACCATCTATGTCTCGACAGGAAAAAGCTGCTTGTGGCGCTTGATTCCTTAGTTGTACATCCCATTCCATATCAAAATATCTATCTGCGGAACAAGCGTCTTCTGCCTCAAATCTAATAGTGTTCCAACCTGTCTGAAAATAGCTGCTCACATCTATCCAGCTGGTTAAGCCACAGCATGTCCGATGCAACTCAACGATCTCTGCTCCATTAATCCAAACCCAAGAATTATCATCGATATTTACACGGGCATTAATAATGTACTCAGAAATATCATCAATATATACTTGCTTCTCTGTCTTGAACTCATAGTATTTCCTGAGGATCCCTTCAAGCCCCCTAAGA
>CAZIIL010000019.1:0-12308 GCA_964539465.1 uncultured Candidatus Saccharibacteria bacterium | reverse complement strand
TCGGGTTTTTATGCAATCACATTCAATTATGTACGAATATATAGAATCTGGCGGGGACGATGGGACTCGAACCCACAGCCTCATCCGTGACAGGGATGCGATCTAACCAATTGATCTACGCCCCCCGCTATTATCAATCTTCTGGTTATGGCTGTGAGAGGAGTTGAACCTCTGACCTAACGCTTATGAAACGTTTGCTCTGCCGCTGAGCTACACAGCCTTGGCGAAAGATAGTTGCGGGGCCTGGAATTGCACCAAGATCTCCAGGTTATGGGCCTGGCAACCTACTGTTGGTCCACCCCGCTGTGGGTATACTACCAGTTTTTCAACAAAAAAACAAGAGCCGCCTCTTATCTTATTAAATGCCCTACTAGGTGAAAATATTAAAGCACTTCGAGATTTTTGAGGGCTTGTTCGTATATATCTAATGCTAAACGGGCTTTCCTAATAGAGAAAGAATAATTGGGATCATGGACGATATCATTCCTTATTTTATGCGCCTCCCACACATCTTCAATATTAACCAATACATTTTCATCCAACTGTTTCAATCTTTCACCCAAACTCTCTCCTCGATAACCCATTTTTTTCAGAGTGGTATCAAATAAGTTATCTGCCTCGATAATGGCTAATTTTGCCTCGCTTTCCCAGCCCTTTTCTAATCTCTTCTTTGTTTTCCCCCATTTCTTCGTAAAGACCGCTGCTTCATAGGGCTTGAATGAGAAAAATTCTGTCCATTTCTGCTTCCAAGTAATATCCAACCAAGCGGTTGCTCTTTTTACGTAAACAATAAACCAAAGCGCGCCTATAGAGAATATTATTGATATGGCTTTAAATACAATCAGTTTCCGTTGTAATTGAAGAGAGCTCAGTATATTCATATTTAAGACAAAGATTTAAAGAATTTACCTGCTTCTAATATTAACCCTTCTTGATAGGATTTGCCAATAATCTGCAAGCCGACAGGCAATCCATTGGCCCTGCCGGCTGGCAAGGAGAGGGCGGGTAAACCAGCCAGATTGATTGGAGCAGTAAAAATATCCGCAAGATACATTGACAAGGGGTCATTAATCTTCTCCCCTATTTTAAAAGCAGTGGTGGGAGTAGTTGGCGCCAAAATCAAATCAACCTGGCTAAATGCTTTTTCAAAATCTTTTTTAATCAATGCCTTAATTTTTTGCGCCTTAAGATAGTAAGCATCATAATAGCCGGCCGAAAGCACATAGGTGCCCAACATAATCCTTCGGCGCACCTCATCACCGAAACCCTCTGCCCTGGACTGTAGATAAACATCTAATAAATTGTCAGAGGTAGATTGTTTTCTCTCTTGAGAAATCCGCTGGTCTGCTACAGAATAGCCATACTTTATGCCATCATATCTGGCTAAGTTAGATGACGCTTCAGAGCAAAGAATAATATAATAGCAGGCAATTGCATACTCTGTATGGGGCAAGGAAATTTCTAATATCTTCGCGCCTGCGTTCTCAAACTTTTTTATTGCCTCTCTGATAGTCTTCCCAACTTCTTTATCTATGCCTTCAACAAAATATTCTTTTGGTACTCCTATCTTTAAATTTGAAATCTGAAAATTCGAAATTGGAAATTCGGACTGGACCGAAGTCGAATCTTTTGAGTCTCTTCCTTTAATTGCATCAAATATTATCTCGACATCTTCTACCGTTTTTGTAATGGGCCCTATCTGGTCCAAGGAAGAAGCCAAAGCAATCAAGCCATATCTGGAAACAGCTCCATATGTAGGTTTTAATCCAACTACTCCGCAGAACGAAGCCGGCTGCCTGATGGAACCGCCCGTGTCTGAACCCAAAGCAAAAATAGCAAGATTGGCAGCAATAGCTGCGGCTGAACCGCCTGATGAACCGCCCGGGACTCTTCCCAAATCATTTGGGTTGTGGGTTGGGGAAAAGGCAGAGTTCTCGGTTGACCCGCCCATACCAAATTCATCCAGATTGGTCTTTCCTAAGACAACTGCGCCAGTAGCTTTTAGCTTCTTTATAACCGTTGCATCATAAGGGGCGATATAGTTCTTCAATATTTTTGAGCCAGCAGTACATTGTTTACCTTTGACCAAGATATTGTCCTTCACCACAAAAGGAATGCCAGTTAAGACAGATATCCCCTTATTACTGGCTATCCTCTCGTCTGCGGCCCTTGCTGTTGAAAGAGCCAAATCAGGCATCAAAGCCAGAAAAGCCTTGATATCTTTGTCTTTTTCCTCAATTTCTTCTAACAAGGCGTTACAGAGTTCAACCGCTGAAAACCTTTTATCTACTAAGCCCTGATGCGCTTGCTTGATTGTGAAATTGTCTAAGTCCACAAAATCGATTTAGTAATTTTTTATATAAAGACACTGCGCGGGTCAACCCGCCGTTTAAGCAAACTCAATGACTCTTTAATATTGGCTTAACCCTAATGCAGCCCTGATGTTCTTGAGGGACTTGGTCAATAAGCTCCTGGACAACCTTTTTGTCTTGGGGTTTAGATTCATCCTTTCTTAATAATGAATCCTGTATTT
Organism: uncultured Candidatus Saccharibacteria bacterium; assembly: GCA_964539465.1. Lineage (GTDB taxonomy): Bacteria > Patescibacteriota > Minisyncoccia > Minisyncoccales > CAYTKG01 > CAZIIL01. The sequence continues at coordinate 9,775 of CAZIIL010000019.1, read as the reverse complement.
TTTCATCTGATAGCCTTACCAGCCCTTGATAGACAGATTCTATCTCCTTAGTATTAGCTTTCTTCAGTTTCTCCATATAGTCCAAGATAGAAGAAAGTTCTGTCTGGAATTTTAAAATCTCTTTGTCTGTTAAAGAAATACGTGCCAATTCAGCAATATGTTGAACCTGTTTCTTTGAAATCATTGTTATACTGTTGTATTGTTATCGCTCGCCTTCGGCTCGCTCATTATTAAACTGTTATACTATTACTACTTGCCTTTGGCTTGCTCATTTTAAACAATTTAGCAGTTTAGCAGTTTAGCAGTTTATCTCGGCACCTCTAACTCTTCTGCATCAGTTAATACATCTCTATATTGGTCTAAGTTTTCTAAGACAAGGCCTGCTCCTCTTACCACTGTTGTCATTGGGTCTTCAACCAATCTCGTCGGAATCTTGGTTTCTTTTTGAACCAAGGTATGAAGACCCCTTAGTAGGCTGCCTCCTCCACAAAAGTATATCCCTGTCCTCATAATATCGGCCAAAAGTTCGGGCGGGGTCTGTTCTATAGTATCTTTTATCCCCTGGACAATCTGATTAACGCTTTTCTCCAATGCCTCCCTGACTTCTCCGTCTGAAACCATAATTTCTTCCGGTAGGCCCGTAATAAGATTTCTGCCCCTTATGGCAATCTCTTTTTTCTCTTTTTGAGGGATAGCCGAACCAACCTGTATTTTTACTGTCTCAGCCATTCTCGGGCCAATCAGCAGATTAAACTCGGCCTGCGCCCAATGCACTATATCTTGATCCATCTTATCCCCTGCCAATCTTAAACTTTTAGAAACAACAATGCCTCCTAAAGAAATCACGGCTACTTCGGTCATCCCGCCGCCAATATCAACGATAAAACGGCCTTCTGGCTCCTGAATAGAAAGTTTGGCGCCAATAGCGTCAGCTATGGGCTGCTCTATAAGAAAAACTTCTCTTGCCCCCGCACTTTTAGCTGCATCTTTGACCGCCTTTTTCTCAACCTCGGTTACTCCACAAGGAATACTGATAATAACTCTCGGTCTCGGCCAGATAACAAACCCCTTTTTATTGACTCTTTCTATAAAATGCTTTAGCATCTGTTCGGTTACCTCAAAATCAGAGATAACCCCTGAAACCAGGGGACGAGAAGCCACAATATGAGCTGGGGTCTTGCCAACCATTTCTTTTGCTTCCGAACCAATTGCTAAAATCTGGCCTGTTTTTTTATTGACAGCTACTACTGACGGCTCAAAGATAACAATCCCCTGCCCCTTCACATAAACCAGGGAATGAGCAGTACCCAGATCAATAGCAATATCCTTGGGAGAAATATAGGAAATAATTTGTTCTAACATCATCGGAAAAGATTAATAATATCCTTTATTGTTGATAAAAGCATTATGGCTAAAAGACAAATAAAGAAAAAATTATCTATCTTTTGCTCTGTCCTTCTATTTAACGGTTTTTTGCGTATTTTTTCAAGACCCAATAGGGCTAATCTGCCGCCATCTGCTACTGGAATCGGCAAAGCGTTAAAGATAGCCAGGTTCAGAGATATTAAAGCCATAGTTTGTAAGAAATAACTTACGCCCAATCCTCCGGACTGGACAAAGAAATCCAAGATTCCTATGGGTCCAACAAGATTTACGCCGCTAGGCCTACCCAAGAATACATTATACACTGCCCTGGTAAGGCCGCTGATAATCAATCCTGTTAGCGCAATAGTCTGCTTGAATCCTCCAGACAGGGCATTATACCACGAATACTCCTTGATACCGACTCTAACCAATGCAATGCCTAATGCTCCCTCGTTTTCAGGGTAAGAGCTCCGAGGCGCAGCTGCTATTTCGAGAATTTCTTTCCCTCTTTGAATCTTCAAGATGATTTCTTGCCCCTTACACTCTTGAATAAAATTCTGGACCTCCGCCACCTTATTTATGTCCTTGGCGCCTTGATTTAGTTTCTCGATTTGTAAAATAACATCCCCTGCCTTTATCTCTGCTTTCTCGGCTGGAGAATCTGGACTGATGCCTATAATTTGAATCTTCGGCTCAGTAAATCCTTGGACTGCTTCATCAGAAATCTGGACAGGAGCGCCAAGCATGAAAACAATGGCTATTAAAATAATTGAAAAAATCCAAAAAGAAATTATCCCTGCGGCTAAGATAAGAGCTCTTTGCCAGATAGGTTGTTTCTCTAAATTTTCATTCTTGATGCCTATAAAAGCTCCAAAAGGAATAAGGTTTATACTATAAAGGGTCTCGCCGATTTTTTTACCGAAGAGACGCGGCGGATAACCAAGGCCAAACTCATCTACCTGAACGCCAAAACTCTTAGCCACAACAAAATGACTCAATTCGTGGAGAACTAATAAGCCGATTAAACTAAAAAAAGCGATAATAACAATAAACATATTTCTTCTACTAATTTAAAATTTCTTCTCTTTTACTTTTAATAATCTCGTCTATCTTGTCGTTATATTCGCTAACAAGTTCATCTAATTCCTTTCTTGCTTTAAACTTATCATCTTCGCCAATCTCGCCATCTGAAAACTTTTTGTCAATCTCTCTCTTCGCAATTCCTCGCCAACGCCGAATGGTCTGAGAAACGTTTTCTCCTTTTCCCGACAACAAGCGGACCAAACTTTCTCTTAAATCCGCAGTCATTGGAGGGAAAGAAATCCGAATCCTTTTCCCTTCAGCGATAGGAGAAAGGTGAAAAGAAGAATTCCTAATGGCTTTCTGTATCGATTCTATATAAGACGAGTCCCATGGTTGGATGATAATATCCCTCCCCTTCGACAAGCTGAGCAGAGCTAAACTCTTAAGCGGATATTGTTTGTCAAGATAATGCACTTCTAACGACTCAATCAAAGAGGTAGATGGCCGAGATGTACGGATTTCTGTAGTTTCTTTCTTGAGATAATCAATTGCTTTATTGAGTTCTGGTTTAATTTTTTCGATGATTTCTTGGTAATCCATTTATATATTAAGCATCAGGGACTCTAATGCTAATCTTTTATTGATATTTGTCTGAGAAAGCAGATAAATTGTTTTCTCTAATCCTTTGATAATCTTTCTAAATTTTATTTCCCCCTCCTTTCCCAGATGCACAAGCAAATGTTCTCGAGAATATCTTAGCCAAGATTTTAAAGAATCCTCAAAAGGACCCTTTGATAAAGATTCTATATAAGAAAAACGAGCATTTATATCTGCATCAAGCAATTCAATAAACTTATCAACTCTTGCATTTTCGGCGCTCAACCCTGCTGGATCCTGGAGATACTCCAATGCCTTTCCGACCCTACCCATACTCAAATCCATGATTTCTTGAATTTGTGTCTGAGAAATATGTTTTTGTTTTTTTAAGAATTTCTTTATTTCTGCTTTTGGGGCTGGAAAAAACTTAATTTCCTGAACCCTAGAAAGAATCGTATTAAGCAGGGCCTCTTTGTTTCCGGTCACAAGAATTATGACCGTCTTTCCCTTAGGTTCTTCAAGGGTTTTTAAGATACAATTCTGGGTCTGCCTATTCATAAGGTGAGCACTGTCAATAATGGCTGATTTATATTCGGCGAAGATGGGTTTTAAAGATAATTTCTCAAGTAACTCTCTTATCTTAGCAATTCGAATTTCTTCTTTGGCTCCTTTATTTAGTTCTGGCTTCACGTAAAAAAGGTCAGGATAGATGGCTCTGTTAATCATTTCGCAAGAAGCGCAAACATCACAAGGCCTTTTCTCGACTTCAGGCGCCTTGCAGTTGAGTAATTTAACAAATTCAATAGCCAATGTCTTTTTGCCTATACTATCTATGCCTGAAAATAGATAAGCATGCGAAACCCTGCTGTTCCGAAACCCTTGCTGTAAAAACCGCCACTGCCTTTGATGTCCTACAATTTCTTTCATCACTTTTTTGCCATTATGCTTTTTTTGTAAACATCCAGATTCTCTAAGACCACTCCTGTCCCCTTAGCCACACAAAGAATAGAATCTTCAGCGACAAAACAAGGCACACCAGTAAATTGAGAAATCAATACATCGAAATTATGAAGTTGAGAACCTCCGCCAGTAAGAACCATGCCCTTGTCCATAATATCTGCTGATAACTCAGGAGGCGTTTTCCTTAGGACAAACTTTACTGCTTGAATAATTTCCTTTAGCGTATCAGACAGCGCTTCGGCGGTATCATCCGAAGAAATTTTAATAACCCGGGGGAGTCCGGAAATCAAATCTCTTCCCCTAACTTCTAAGAACTTCTCTTCTTTCTCGGCTATGGCTGAACCAATCTTTATCTTTATGTCCTCGGCTGTCTGGTCACCGATAGCCAAATTATATTTTCTCTTGACATAATCCGAAATAGCAGCATCCATCTTGTCGCCAGCCACCCTTATTGAATGAGAAGTAACAATACCACCCAAAGAGATTACTGCCACCTCTGCTGTGCCTCCACCAATGTCAATCACCATATGTCCAGAACAGGAATTAATAGGAATGCCTGCGCCAATAGCAGCCAATATTGGTTCTTTAGCTACAAAGACCGCTTTTGCCCCAGCACCCATGCCTGCTTCAATAACCGCTCTCCTCTCAGTTGAAGTAATCCCCGCCGGAACACCAATCAAGAGTTCTGGCTTAAGCAACTTGAAACTACCGCATGCTTTGTCAACAAAATATTTTAACATTGCTTGTGTAACGCGGTAATCAGCAATTACACCCTCTCTTAGCGGCCGATAAACCTTGATATTATCGGGTGTCCTGCCTATCATCTCCTTGGCTTCCGCTCCAGCTGCTAAAATCCTGTTTTCGTCAAGGGTAACAGCAACAACCGAGGGCTCTTTCAAAACAACCCCCTTCTGCGGAATAAAAACAATAGAATTACAGGTCCCTAAATCTATGCCAATCTTTTTAATAAACATATTCTCTGTTAAAAATTTATTCTCTCGATATCCGCTCCCAATCTTCTTAGTTTCTCATCTATCTTTTCATATCCCCTGTCAATCTGATTAACATTTTCTATAATGGTTTCCCCTTTGGCTGCCAGAGCAGCAATAAGCAAAGAAGCTCCTGCCCTAATATCCCAACTAGAGATGCTTACTCCAAAAAGAGACGTCTTTCCGAAGATAAAAGCCCTATGAGGGTCAACAATTTCTATGTCCGCTCCCATTTTTTTTAATTCACGGAGAAAGCCCAAACGATTTTCGTACAAAGGATCATGGACTAAACTTCTGCCACAGGCCTGGGTAAGAAGAGGAATAGTCAATGGCAAAAGGTCAGTCGGAAAGCCGGGCCAAGGCAGGGTTTGAATTCGGACCCCGCTTAAGTTGGGAGAAAAACTAACCATGAGTGATTCTTTTTTCCTTTCAAAACAAACCCCTATTTCTTCCATCTTTGCCAAAAATATATCTAAATCATCCCAAATCAGATTCTTGATTTCCAAAGTCCCATTTGTAATCGCTCCGGCAACAAAAAATGTGCCTATTTCTAAATGATCAGGAATAACCCGATATTCAACCCCCTTTAATTCTCGTGTTCCTTTGATTCTCAGCGAATGAGTGCCAATGCCTTCGATTTTTGCCCCCATTTTCTGGAGCATTTTTCCTAATGCGCGGACGTGCGGTTCAGCCGCAGCGCCTTTGATAATAGTTTCTCCATCAAGCCCTGCCGCAACCATCATCAGATTCTCTGTTGCTGTCACGCTAAATTCCTTAAGCACAACCTTGCCTGGTTTTAGATTCTCTGTCTTGAAATAATAGGCATTGCCTTCCCTCTTATATTCCAACCCCATTTGGCCCAATGCCTCAAGATGAGTAGTAATCGGCCTTAAGCCCATCCTTGTTCCGCCCCTAACCCTAACCATACCCATAATCCTATCTCCACCAGGAGGAGATATCTGAAACTCTTTGAAACGAGACGACAGAGGACCTATTAGCAAAACGGAAAGCCGCATCTTTTTTGCCAAAGCAGAATCCATATTCGCAGGATTAAAACTATCCCCTGTTTCGATTCTTACTTTTTTCTCTCCCAACCAATCTATTCTGGCTCCCATGCTTTTCATCATTTCAAGCATTTTTAAAACATCTTCCACTAATGGCAGATTATCAATGATAAATGGCTCTTTTGATAAAAGCGTAGCCGCTAAAATCGGACCAGCGCTGTTTTTCGCCCCGCTGATTTCAACAGAACCATTCAATTCTTTTCCGCCTGTAATAACAAATTTGCCTGCCATATTCTACTCAGCAGTATCCAAGATAGCACTAAACTTAACCTATTCTTTTGCTTCCCTTCTGGCGGGAGAGTTTTATCCAGCTTCTTCGTTGCTTAACCGCTTATGTGTCTCTTAGGCACACTTCACGCCTAAGCGTCTTGAGTCTGAATAAAATTCGCTCCGCTGAATTGATGATAGCTCGGATACTGCTGGGTTAATTCTATCCCAAACGAGCCTATCTGTCAAATCACGCAAAACAGCTGAAACTTGTCATGCTAAGGAGTACATTCGCTTTGTCCAGTCTAAACTCCGCGACGAAATATCCCGCAGCATAACAGATGACTACGGGATTCTTCGCGAAATTTATGCTGAGCTTGCCGAAGCATCTTCAGGATGTCTAAGGAGAGCTTAAAAAATGGAGTCCGACCCTATAAATTTGAAAATTGTTGTCTTTTCTACTAAAATGAGTTACATAAATTATCTATGCATAAAAAAACCAAAACTGTCCTGCTTGCCGGCTCTATCATTTTATTCGTCATAGTTACACCATTGGTAATCTTCTATTGCCAGGGCTATCGACTTGATTTCAGGCAAAAAAAGATTATTAAGACCGGGGCGTTCTATCTGAAAGGAGCACCCAAGTCAATCAAGGTTTTTATCAATGGGGAATCTAAAAAGAAAACAGATTTCTTTTTCGGAGCCCTGCTCTTAGAAAATCTACTTCCCAACGAATATACCGTAGAACTTAAGAAGCTAACATATCAAGATTGGAAAAAGAAACTAAAAATAGAAGATGGGCAGGTTACTGAAGCCAAGAATATTCTTCTTTTCCCAAGCGATTTAAAATATACTCTATCCGCTCAAGGAATAAAGAATTTCTGGTTCTCTCCTGACAATAAAACAGTTATTTTAAAGGAAGAAAGAACAATAAATGAAAGGACTATCTGGGATTTACAGCTTTATGATATTCAAACCAATATCAAAAGCCGGCTTCTTGAACAATCGGGTCTCTCCGAACAGAGGTCCCCAGAAGAGAGCGATGTCTTAGATATTGAATGGTCTCCCGACTCTAAAAGATTGTTAGTGAGTATCCAAACCGAAGGGAAAACCAATTATTTCTTTTTCGACTTAGAAAAAACGCTGGCAAAACCAACAGCACTTGATTTCTTAATAAGCTCCCACGCTGTTTTCCTTCACCCTTCTCGCCCCGAAAAGCTCTTCTTCAGCAGAATCCAAGATAATAACCTCTTTAGCATCTTTGAATTAGATATTGAAAAAAGAGAACAAAAAAATATACTAAAAGATGTTTTTAGATTTGATATCTTCGAAGATACTATCTATTGGCTGTCCAGTGATGGCTTTTTAAAGAGAAGCAACTTCGAAGGCAAAAGCCAAGCCATGAGTATAGGGCCAGTAGTTCTACCAGCAGTCCTAACCGAAAAGAATGAATACCACCTCTATTCTCTAAACCCAGGAATATTCCTTCTAATCAATAATAATCTTTCCCTCTTTGATAAAGATATAAAAGGTTTCAAAGAAATCTTCAGTCCTGTTAGTTCTTTTGTTTCTTCGCCGAGTCTAAAAAAGATTTGTTTTTCAAATGGTTCTGAAATCTGGCTTTTCCTGTTAGAAGAAGATCTATCACAACCAAGAAAAGCAGCTAGGGCAAAGGTTTTTCTCACTAGATTCTCGGAGAACATCCAGGACCTTTTTTGGATAGACGATTATCATCTTGTATTTAGAACTAATTCAAATATAAAGGTCATCGAAACCGATGACCGTAACGGAGTCCAATTTTGGGAACTTACTCATTTCGAGAACCCCAAACTCCATTTCAATCCATTAAATAAAAGACTTTATATCTTGGATAAGGAGAGCATGTTTATTTCGGACCCATTATTCTAGATGCGATAAGGTCTGACCTTGTTACGGAGTCTGTCTAGGACCGACCTAGCCCAATTTTTATATAGGGCAAATCTATCCAATCTTGAGTTTTGACTTCTCTACCCTGCTGCATTCCCGACGATAGTCACAATAGCGACATCTCCATGACTCGATTGGCTGGGGAATAGCAGGAATAATATCTTTTTCGATCTGTTGCTTCAAGAGCTCAAAATTTTTAAGCAACTCTTCAATTAGATTGAGGTCGTATTCAACTAAAAATTCCTTGAGTCGTTGATTGTCTTTATTCTCATAGAGCAAGATGCCTTTAGCGATTTTGAAGTAGTGCATATATAGTTGGAGTTGTTCCAAATGGTACAACTGCGGCTTTTTTAGCTTTCTAAAGTTAAAGTCAGAAGTGCTTTTTATCTCAAGAACATAGGGTATATTGTCAAACACAACAATAGCATCAGCTCGGCCATGGATTAACTCTCCGGAAGGGATACTCACCTCAACGGCTTTGGCTACTCCTAAGCTAAAAAGTACGCTCATCAAGCGCATATGAATATAATCGCCTTCATCAAATACCCTCAATGTCCTGGGGTTGGGCTGTTTGCGAGGCACCTTTTTGAATTGAAAATACAAAGCGCGCGGGCATTTCCCCGCGTCACTGATATAGAAATAGAATCTATCTCTTTCTTCAAATGAATCCAGATAAAACTGGTCGATAATTTCCTTAAGCATAAAAACTTAAGAGACAAAAACCTCCCTTATTATTTTTATCGTTTCTGCCATTGCGGAGCACGACGGGCTCTTTTAAGGCCAGGCTTTTTCCTCTCTTTCGCTCTTGGGTCTCTGGTTAAGAATCCTACTCTTCGCATATCTTTACGAAGGAGCGGTTCAAACTTAATCAGGGCCCTGGCTATACCATGACGGATAGCCTCTGATTGGCCGGAGATACCTCCTCCCCTGACTTTAATACTAACCCTGAATCTTGATATGAGGTCGACTGCCCTCAAAGGAGCAAGCGCTATTTCGGAAAGGGCTGGCTTACGAAGGTACTCTTCTATTTTTTTATCATTAACAATAATTTCTTGCTTTCCTGTGTCCCAAAGACGCACTCGGGCAATAGCAGTTTTTCTCTTGCCGACTGCCTCCCAATACTTCGGGTTCTTTTTCTGGCCTCTCTTTACAACGGCCCTCTTTGAGACTACTCTCTTGACTTTTTCTTTCTTAATGATGCTCTTTTCGGAAAGCGCTTTTTTAACCTTTTTAGTTGTAGTTTTTCCCTTAGTTGCCATGCTATATTTCTGTCTTCAATCTCTTTATCCTTTGCTTCCTAAGTTTGTTTTTGGGTAACATCCCCCAAACAGCCCTTTTTAAGACCTCGCCCGGATTTTCATCAAGAACCTTCTTTAGAGGAGTTTCCTTCAGGCCACCCATATAGCCAGAGTGATGATAAAATTTCTTGTGGTTGATCTTCTTGCCGGTAAATTTCATCTGAGATACATTCTTCGCAACAACAAAGTCGCCGTTATCATGATAGGGGACAAAATCGGGCTTATGCTTGCCTTGCAATAGAAAAGCAATCTTGGTTGCTAAACGACCCAAGATCTTATCTGCCGCATCAATTGTATGAGTTTTATTTTCCATATAGTTGTTTAACTCTTATGGTTGAACGTGGAC
>CAZIIL010000018.1:0-12335 GCA_964539465.1 uncultured Candidatus Saccharibacteria bacterium | reverse complement strand
TCTCTCTTTGAAGTCTCTTACAAACCACCAGCCCTGGCAATAAGGGCTTTCTGATAAATAAGGCAGAAAAACGGTCTGCCAAAGCATACCGCCTATTACTCCTATAGCTAATATACCTAAAAATTTAAAAAGTTTTTTTAACATCTCAGACATTAAGACACACTAACCGATGCCCTTTTTCTTTTTTTAGCTGTGATTTTTTCCAAGACAATCTTTTTGTCCTCAGCTTTTACTGAAACACTATCTCCTCGATCAATTTCTCCCCTTACTATATTCATAGCTAATGGATTCAAAACTAACTTCTGGATTATTCTCCTAAGAGGTCTAGCGCCTAAATTAGGATCAAATCCTCTCTTTGCCAATAAGTCCTTTGCTCCAGCATCGAATCTTAACTGGATTCCACTTCTCATTAACCTTTTAAACACTCGAGAGACCTCAATATCAACAATCTCCCTGATCTCTTTCTTACCTAGATAATTAAAGATAATAACATCGTCAACCCTATTAAGAAATTCGGGTCGGAATTGGTCATTTAGCGCTTCTAACACCTTTTCTTTTAAGGAAACCCTTGTCTTTCTTTCTTCCTTGCTTAGAAAACCTATTGCGCCCATCTTGCCGATGTATTCCGAACCTACATTAGATGTCATTATCAGAATAGTGTTTTTAAAAGACACCACTCTTCCTTTCGCATCGGTCAATCTTCCGTCTTCCAATATCTGTAAAAGAACATTAAACACATCTGGATGCGCTTTTTCTATTTCGTCAAGAAGAACCACCGAATACGGTCTCCTTCTAATTTTTTCTGTTAACTGGCCTCCCTCCTCATAGCCAACATATCCGGGCGGAGAGCCAATCATCTTGGAAACAGTGTGCCTCTCCATATATTCTGACATATCTATTCTAATAAGCGCATTTTCATCATTGAACAAAAACTCAGCCAAAGCCCGAGCGGTCTCTGTTTTCCCCACACCAGTCGGTCCCAAGAACATAAAGGAACCCAGCGGCTTGTTCTCCGCAGATATCCCGGCCCGGCTCCTGCGAATAGCGTTAGAAATGGCTTTGATTGCCTGTTTCTGTCCAACTACCCTGCGCGCAAGAATCTCTTCCATGCTTTCCAGTTTTTTTGCTTCCTCCTCTATTAATCTCATTACTGGAATGCCTGTCCAACGGGAGACAATATTCGCAACATCCTCTGCTTCCACCTCTTCTTTTAGAATCTTATGCTTTTTCTGAAGATGGGTTAATCTCTTCTCAAGTTTTTTAATTTGATTCATGGCGTCTGGTATCTGCCCGTATTTTATCTCGGCTGTTTTTTGCAGATCTCCCTGTCGTTGAGCTTTTTCGGCTTGAAAATTCAGATCCTCAATCTTCTTTTTCAGATTCTTTATCTCCTGAATAAGGCCTTTTTCTGCTTTCCATTTTGAATTCAGCAACTTATACTTTTCTCTTAGCTCAGATAGTTCTTTCGACGGTTTTTCTGTCATATTCTTTCTGTTTTCTTTCTTGACCTTGAAAACCTGTTTTTCTAATTCCAATTTCTGAATCTTCAGCCCCAACCCTTCCAATTCTTCGGGCTCTGATTCCATTTCTAATCTCAAAGCAGAGGCGGCCTCATCCATTAAGTCCACTGCTTTATCTGGAAGGAACCGGTCTGTAATATATCGAGCCGCTAATTCGGCTGCTGCCACTAAAGCCAAGTCCGTAATCTTTACTCCGTGGTGGAGTTCATATTTTTCTCTTAGGCCCCTTAAAATACTGATTGTTTCTTCAATAGAGGGTTCAGATACATATATCGGCTGGAATCTTCTTTCTAAGGCAGGGTCTTTTTCTACATATTTCTGGTATTCCTTTAGTGTGGTGGCGCCAATAGCCCGAAGATCGCCGCGAGCTAAAGCCGGTTTCAATAAGTTTGAGGCATCAATGGCGCCCTCTGCCGCTCCTGCCCCGACCAATGTATGCATCTCATCAATAAATAGAATGTATTTGCCGTCGGATTTCTTTATCTCTCTTAGCAGGGCTTTTATTCTGCTTTCAAATTCCCCTCGGTATCTGGTTCCGGCTATTAATGACCCCAAGTCCAAGGCAATAATTTCTTTATCTCTTAAGCTTTCGGGCACATCTGCCTTAATAATCCTTTGGGCTAGACCCTCGGCAATGGCTGTCTTGCCTACACCTGCTCCGCCTATTAATACAGGATTATTCTTCCTTCTCCTGGAAAGCACCTGCATCAATCTCCTAATCTCTATCTCCCTGCCAACCACTGGATCTAACTTGCCCTGACGAGCCAAATTAGTCAGATTAACGGCATATTTCTGTATCACCTGATATTTTGTTTCTGGAGTCGGGTCGGTAATCCTTCTGCCGCCCCTTATCTTTTTCAGCGCTTTTAATACTATTTGATAGTTTAATTTGTTTCCTTCGGTAGGCGAACCCTTAGTATCAAAATATTTAGTATTTTCTAAAATCACTTTCGTCTTCACAGGCGCGGCAAGCAGGGCTAAGAATAGATGTTCAATAGAAACAAACTCATCTCCCATTTCCATTGCCTCTCTTTGGGCCCTTTCTAAGACCTTGCCTATATCCTGTGTAAGATAAAAATTCCCTACAGATTTGGGGGCATGCAGAGTGGGAACCTTGGCAAGAGATTCCTTTACGCTTTTCTTTAATCCTTCAATATCTACTCTAAGATTGGTGAGTAAATTCAAAACAATGCTTTCTTCCTGGGAAAGCAAAGCATAAAGCAGATGAAGGGCGTCTATCTGCTGCTGGCCATTTTTTTCTGCTACTGTTTGGGCCCTTTGCAAAGCGCTTTGGGCCTTAAAGGTAAAGTTTCCTCCATTCATATTCTTAGTATTGTCTGCCTTTTTTTTACCATAATAAAGTTGATAAATCAATCCCTGCGTCATCAAATACTCCCTCTACGCCCATCTTGACAAAAATAAGAAATTAGATAATAATTAATACGCCATTTCGCATGGTCCTCCTTTCATGAGCGCGGTACGGGAAAGATGTCCACTCCTCTGCGCCGCGCTCAATGACTTATAGTCCTTTTATAACGGACAAGGATTCCTCAAGGGCTCCTCGCCCGACTCTACTTTTCCCCACAGAAGAAGGGTTGAGTAAGAAATCCTTGTCCGACCTGAACCAAAGCGCCGACTAATGTCGGCGCTGTTTCATTTTAGGAAGACAAAACTGTTCAAAGCCCTGCCTCGCCGGCAAGGCAGGCCCGCCTTGCCGGCGAGGCAGGCAGGTTTTTCACGAAAAGCTCTGCCACAAGAATTTTTAAGGCAGAAGGGTGATTGACATATTGGCGATTTCCTGTTATAGTCCGGGTATAAGTGTCCTTTGATAAATGAAAAATTTTGACAAATAAAAATCGCTAATCAAAAGGAGGCAAGCGATGAAAACCATACTGTTTTTCGTGATGATTGGAATCGGAGGAATCTTCGCGGTAATCGCGCAAACGATTATGGCGAGGAAGCTCCATCGGCAGCCAACACGGCTGCTAAATGTATTCGTTTGGGCTGGATTGAGCGCTATCCTCGCCATTGTTCTATTTTGGCTTTGGTGGATTTGGATGCTCATTTTCAGCCGCGACTGGCTGTGGTTAGTTGCTGGAATCGCTGGCGGATGCGTTAGCGGCGTCATTGCCGCATACCGCCTGAGCCGGGTATGGAAACCGGACCACAAGGAAGAAATCCTGACATTTCTGGTAATCTTCTATCACTCTGTCCGGAGAAGTCGTTGGGGACAAGCTCGGCTAGATCTTGGACGGGCCTGCAAGCTCCTTGCCAAGAATCTTCAAGAGGACTGGAAAGAGTTCTGGCCGCCACGATGGCTTCGCAGATTCGCTTCTTACGGGCAGCAGAGACAGAAAGTCATCAACGTCGGGCCATCCCGTTGGCAGATAATGTGCCGGCAGGCAAAACAGAACCTCAGAAGTTTATGGGTATGGCTAAAGAGCCACCCCATAATCCTTTGGTTGATGTTTGCCTTTGCCCTCGCAATCGTCTGCTGGCTGTGTGGATTCAACCCTATCCTCGGACTAACACTTCTTGCGCTCTACGCCTTGAACAAAATACCAGGCGTAAGCAAAGCGCTGGACTTTCTGTTGGCTCGGCATGTTCCTTGGTATGCCAAGTATCAAAGGAAAGAAATGCCTGAGATTCCAATAGGAGAGCCATACAACTTCCCATGGATTGACCCACGAGACAAGATCCAGAGCATGCCTGCTGGCGTGCCTTTCGTATCATGGGTTCCCCACTGGAGCCGAACACTATATAAGCCCATCTGGCTCTACTTCGGATTTGCCCTGGTAGCCATCACCATCGCCTACTTCCTGAAATGGTGGGTTGTGCCAATCGCGCTTTTACTCCTTGCTATCGCTGTCTTTGTCAAGAAAGCAAGAAAGTTAATCGCGATTGCTATCCCCATTCTAGTGATAAGCGCATGGCTACCTCTCTGGTTCACCTCTCTTCTCGTCGTCTTCGCCAGCATTATCACGCTCTATACCGTTGAGCTAACAAGATGGCATGAGGTGTACACTCTGGCTGACAACCAGAGGATATATCTCTTGGCAAAGAGCTGGAAGAATTGGTTCCCCGAGCTTCGCACGATCATCGATCTGTCAAAGAACATTGATATCGACGAAGAAATCGATGTTCAGACAACAGCGTTTGGCTGTGCTCGGAAAATCAGTTTTGCTTCCATTGGCGGAGGGCCGATAGTAACTCTCGATTTCGTGCCCTGGAGCAGAGTTATGCTCCGAGTACTCCAGTTCGCAGGCTCAAATCTAGGCAAGAGCATCAGTTTGACATACACGCTTGGTCTCCACTGGCTCGGGTTCTTAGAGCGTGTCACTCAATTCAGGAATAGAATCGGTCACCTCTGGCGAGGCGCGAAAATCTCCTGGGACTGGATGGAGCCGCCAGTGATATTGGCGGGGCCAAAACGTGGACTCAACACAGAATGGCCGACCACCGAAAGAGGCCACCGGGAGAAAAACGACCTGGAGATGAGCCCCGAGAAAGCGTATTTTCTCTCTGTGGGCATCTGGGGCGCGTGGAAAGAGTACAAACGGGCAATCGAGATGGAACGCACTCCCGAAGAAGCGCATCGAGCAGGGACTGCCCATCTTCGCTATTTAGTACGAGCAGATGGCGCTCGATGGGAAGCAGGTTTACATGCCTGGGAAACCAAAGGCCTCAGTCCATTCTCAGTGGACTGGGAGGGTTTCTACCTCCCTGCGCTGGAAAGGGTGGCCTGCCGCTGGGGCAGTTTCACTACTCCAGGCCCGGGTACGGATGTTGTGCAAGGCATTAGGAGGCAGACATGAATGCAAAATGGACACTGCTTATCGCGGCAGCCATCTTGCTCATGGCTGCCGCTACAGGGTGTGAGGGAGAGCCAACTACTCCCCCTCCGCCCAAACCCACCTCTACACCGATGCCTACGCCTACTCCAAGCCCGGACGACTGGGCTGCGTGGACTGCCACCCAGCCCGAACCAATCCTCTCTCTTGAGGCGCCGGACTTGGTTAATGGTCCTATTCCTGTTCAGGTTTCGGCGCCAGGATGCAATATCATCGTCACCGTTGACGGCGATATTGTATTTCAGGGCGGTGAGGTCTGGATAGGAGAGGTGTCCGTCTTAGAAGGCGAACACCGCGTCCGCGCTGAAGCCAGGCATGAAACATGGCCGTCAGAAGATTCGGCTCTGCGTCAGTACGGCGGAGTCGAAAAGATGGCAAGCCAAGAGATCCTGGTAATGGTTGACCTCACACGACCGGCTTTCTATAATCTGGATGTTTTCGTGGAGCAAAGGAAAATGATTATAGAAGGAATCGCGTGCGATAACCAATCTGAAAACATCAAGGTTGGATGCCTCGGACAGAATACCACTGCAAAGGAAGATGGCAGTTTCCGAATCGAACTCGGAAAATGGGATCAATTGGCGTTCCGTTCATCAGTAGTTCTTCGGGCAACAGACGAAGCTGGAAACTTTGAAGAAATAAGTGTGCCAGTAGAGCTTTTGCCTGATCGAGCAGAACACTATGATTCTCATGGCTTTCTTCTGGGAGTTAACACAAGCCCAGGGTTTAACCCGTATGACCAAGGGCTAAGTCAGGCCTTCGGGTTCTTAGACGGAAGCTACTGGGTGGTCTATCGCCATGGCATATCGCGTTTCGCCGGTACCCACTGGGGTCACTGGTTGGCGCGCATCTTTGTTCTCAGTCCTGTCTGGGGTGGAATGATTGCGCTAGTGGTCTGGAAAGGACAGCTCATGGTCGAAAAAAGCCAGGCAAAACATCGCTTAGCTATGAGCAGGTTTGCCCTACAAGAACTTGCTCTAATCACAGCTAAAGCAAGAATACCTGCGCTTCTGGCACCCAAACCCAGACAACGCACACAGCAAGTAGTGCCAGATATGCAAGATATGCTGCAAAGCGCCTTTGCGGCGGCAAGAACAACCGTGGAAAATCAGGCGCTAAGCAGATTGATCAGAAATGGAAATGTCCCGATGACAGGGCCTGAACAATTTCGCATCGGACTTGAAACAGCAGAAATGCCTAAGTCCGAGAGAATCTTGATCCAGAATCTGTTCATACGGGCAGCACAGATGGCGGCAGTAGCCGCCGAGGAGGTGAAACAATGACTAAACTTATAGTGAAGATGGTCCTAGTTTTACTCTTGGCAGTAGGAGCGCTGGCCTTTGCCGGCGGGCTGGCTGCGGACCATCCGCAAGAGGCAATCGCAGTCGGCGCCCGGGCAGTCGAGGTAGCTCAGGATACTAAGGAGACGGTCGGCGCTGGAGCCGAGGCAGTTGGCAACATCTTTGGTGCCGATTATGAATCTGCAGTCGAAGCCACACCCGTATCAGAGCCAAATGGCGACAGCAGCGGACGCGACTGGGACGCCGAGTTACGGCTTAACCCTGACATCGACTTGGGATTCACATGGGACAACCGCGCCCCCGTTTCGAAAGCCGAAGCGGACCGGCTCAATGCTCAGACCGCGGCAGACGCCAAGGTCTGGGAGGCCGAGGCCACATACCAGGAAGCAGTTCTAAATATCCAACAGGAATATGCTGCTGACATGGCCGAGGCAGAGGCATCTGCTGAAAAGCAGCGTCTGGCGGGAGAACTTCAAACCGCACTGGCCGCGCTGGAGAATGAGCGGGAGGTCAATGGCGCTGAGGCAGCTGCCGCCATGGCAGCCGCGCATCTCCAAGAAATCCAGCTTCAGACGCAGACCAATGGATACCCGACTCAATACAAGGCTGAACTGGCTGCTCTTCGCAGCCAGATGCGGGCTAAGAATGCCGGCATCTGGGTCGGAGGCAGCATCGGCGCAGTGGCCCTGGCAGCCGGAGCCATATTCGTCTGGCGCCGGCTAGGTTCCAAAACAGAAGAGCTAGAAACAAATGCGCTCTTCCTACCGCAACCACGACGCGTTGGCCAATGGATCGTCGTGCAGTCGGTCTTCAGAGAGCTATGTGGCATACCCCCCATCATGGTGCATGAGAGTCAACCCGGCGTGGTCCAGGCGTTACCGGCAGAAGCTAGTGACGCTGCGAATATCGACCCACAAATCGCTATTGAGTCCGGCAGGAGCGTAGCAATAGCAAACGCCGCGCACCAACCCAGAGTCCAGCAGGTTCTGACCAGTTGGGCGCAGGCGCTCCATCGGCGGCAGGATCAAGTCGTTATCCAGTCAGATGATGAGGCCATCGGTGCCGGCAACGGCCGGCAACGATAAAGGAGGAAAGAAGAAAAAGAAAGGGAAAGAACAAAGGAGGAAAAAACAATAAAATAAAAACCCTTGCATGCTTGCGCGCAGGGGTTTTAAATTACTTTAAAAAGTGTTCGATAAAGTGTTCGATGCCCGGCATCGAACACTTTATGCACAGGTTTTCCACAGAGCCGCAAAGTGAAACTTTGGCTTTTTCTGCGGAGCGAAGCTCCGCTGGGCGGGCTGGCGAAGTCAGCCCCCTCCCCGCAAGGCAAAGTGAAACTTTGGCTGGCGATGTATTGGTCCTATTAGTTCAACCGGTCCTATTAGTCTTATTCATCTTATCCTTTGTGGCGGTCTAAAACCACACTAAATATTTTTTCTTGGCCGCCTCTTAAAACCCTTAGAATAACCCTGTCCCCAGGAGCATATTCCATGATGAGATTTGCTAATGAATTCTCTATATCTATTTTCTCCCCTCCCATTTCCAAAATAATATCATCTCTCTGGAGACCCGTCTCTTCAGCTACTGAGCCGGGAAAGATAGCTATTTCTGTTTCTTGCCCAGAACTATCTCTGCCTATCCATGCGCCGTATGCAACTGATAAATCAAATTCCTTTTGTAGAGCAGGAGTTATGATAGTGTAATAAATACCCAAGAAAGGATAAACAATTTCGCCTGTGTCTTTAACCTGTTGGATGTCTCTCTTCGCCTTATTAATGGGAACCGCAAAGCCGACATTCTCTGCATCTATTGCCATAGCAGTGTTCATGCCGATTACCTCGCCCCTAAGATTTAGCAGTGGACCGCCAGAATTGCCTCTGTTAATCGCTGCATCGGTTTGGATAATATCTTCTAATGCCTCTGATACGCCGCCGCCCGAAGCAACAATGTTGCGTCGAAGTCCAGAAACAATACCGACTGAAACAGAGTTTCTAAACTCACCCAAAACATTACCAATGGCAATTACGGTCTGGCCAATTTGCAGTTCGTCAGAGTCCCCTAATTCTACAACTGGCAAGGGTTGCTCTGTTTCAATCTTTAGAATAGCGATGTCTTGAACCGGGTCGCGAGCCAACACGATCGCTTCAAAACTCTTTCCATTATTAGTCAAAACTGTATAATCAGCATCCTCCTCTGCAACTACATGCTTATTAGTCAATATCAACCCTTCCGATGAAACAATAAAGCCAGTGCCCCCGCCGATTTCTTTCCTCTCTGTTCCTTTCTGCCGATATCCCGGGACTTCAAAGTCAAGCCCCTCATCAAAAAACTCTTCAAACTCCTCAAATGGATTATAATAATACTTCTCAATTATAGGAAGATCCTTAGAAACAATTATACTCACAACCGAAGGCGAGGCCTTTTTCACTGTCCTTATTACTGCTTCTTCTTGGGACACTATCTCTGACCCATTGATTCCTGCGCCTTGGCCAGAAGAGCCGTCTTTGTCTAAGATAGATTCAAACAGACCCAAATCCGGCAATGTTCCCTGATTAGAAATAAAATAATGAACCACTAAGGCTCCTGTTAAAAAACCCATAATAGCAGCCAAGAACACACTAAAGATTAGGGCGGGCACAAACCAATCTTTACTTTGTTTCTTCTTGGGAAACCATTTTATTTTAGCCCGGCTATCACTGCCCAATAGTTTAGAATTGAGTTTTCCTATTTTCGGCATTACCAAATGTGGCGTTTTTATCTTGGGAAGAAACTTTTGTATTTTGGCCCTAACGCCCGTACGCAGTTC
Organism: uncultured Candidatus Saccharibacteria bacterium; assembly: GCA_964539465.1. Classification (GTDB taxonomy): domain Bacteria; phylum Patescibacteriota; class Minisyncoccia; order Minisyncoccales; family CAYTKG01; genus CAZIIL01. The sequence continues at coordinate 2,854 of CAZIIL010000018.1, read as the reverse complement.
TTTTTTATCAAGTATTGGCGCTTTATTGTCAGACATATATCTGCCTTAATTTCTAATTTCTATCTTGGTACTCAACTTTCTATCCTTCACACCCCCTCAACATTCCACGCTCAACATTCCATCCTTTACTTACATTATAATCAATTTATTGTCTAAACAAAGAGGGTTTGCCCGGCAGAGTTAATAGTCCAAGAATTCCAATCTCTGTTTTTTCTTCAACATATACACAATCACGGCCAGGACTAGATAAGAGATAAACACAAATAAGCCGGAAACTTGAACCTGCTTAGCCGCAAAAGGCAAACAAGAAAACAAATCAATAATCTTCATTATAAAGCCAAGTAGCATCTGGCCCGGCAAGGAAATAAGCCAGGATAATCTTTGAGAAAAAACACTTACCAAAGAAGAACTTAAGCCAATAATGGTCAGGTACGGAATAAATGGCAAGATAAGAACGTTCACTACAGGAGAGACAAGAGAAAGCCGGCCAAAGTTATAGAGCAAGATGGGCAAGACAAATATCTGAGCTGATAGAGTAGAACAAAGATTGGTTCTTATTCCAAGATAGTTCGGCAGTTTTTTAAATACTTTTGAGAATAAGGAGCAAAAGTATATTAAGCCCAAAACCGCCAAGAAAGAAAGTTGAAAACCAATATCTGTTTTCAAGAGCAATGGGTTGAAAAATAGCATAGCAGCCAAGGCAAAAACAAGTATTCTTTCCGGCTTGACCAATCGGCCGCAATGCTGAGAAAACAAAAACAGGCCTGCCATAACCCCGGCCCTTATCGCGCAGGCTGGCGCCCCAATCATTAAGATATAAGCGGTAATCAGAGCAAGAGAGAACCAGAAAGCGCGCCGGCGCTGGCATCCCAAAAACAGAAGCAGTTCCAAAAGCATATTAGTAAAAATGGTAATATTGGCCCCGGAAACAGCCGCAACATGGCGGACGCCTGTGATATTTAGTTTATCCTTCCATTCCTGCGAGATATTACTCTCATCACCCCAAATCAAGGCCTCAAACATTCCGAGATAAGAAAAAGAGATATTCTTGGCTAAGCCATATTTCAGCTTGTTTTTCACAGAGATTAATGCCGCTTTTATAGAATACACGCTGGCGCGTTCTTGGATTTCTATCTCTGGATAATAGGCAAGAAAATAAACACGCTTATTTTTGAGATAATCCTTATAATTAAATCCCTGGAGTACTGGCGGCTCTTTTAGAATCCCTTTGAATTTTATCTTGTCTCCATATCTTGCTTTAGAGCAAGAATCTGTAGTAACAAGAATCTTGACCTTGGATATAGGAATTTCAACCACAATCCTTGTCCTATCCATTGTAGTTTCTGGCTCTTCTACAATATAACCCGAGAGAGTTATGTCCTTTCCAAAAAATGGCTCTAAGTCCGACCTTTCAAGTTTGTTATAAGCAATCTGATGTTTATAAATGCCAAGAAACAGAAACAAAAAACAAAAGCCAACAAGCATTAATCTTTCTTTCCCCCAAAAAGGAGAAAGAAAGAGCAAAAACAAGCCCAAAAATAAAAAACACAGCCCTAAAAAGGTGCTGATTTCTAAAAAAGAGTTTAAAAAGATACCCAAGATAAAGAACAGACAAAGATAAAGCAAGATTCGAGGTAACGCCATAAAAATAATCCTTGCCCTCCTTATTTATAAAACTTTTTGAGATCTGTTTTCGTAGTCGTTCCCGTAGTTTTGGGAGTTTTGAACTGTGGAAAACCTGTGCATAAAGTGTTCGATGCCGGGCTTCGAACACTTCTGCGCATAACTTTGCGGAGAACAGTTCTCCGCAAAGTTACATTCTTAGTTCGCAGGATTCGAAGAATGGCTCAACAGCCCTTAGGACTTCTATCAAATACTCTTTTCCATACGCTTTTTTGTCTTGAAACTCAGGACCAACTGTTGCGCCAGGCCTAAACCCCTGTAAAATATATCTTTTTGCTCCAAAAAGCCATTGAGCGATCTTTAAAACGTCTTGTTTTTGAACTAAATCAGGAATAATGGTGGTTCGAAACTCATAATCTACTCTACCTTGTTTCAGAAGTTCAATAGCTGTCTCAATGCGGTCAAGGATGTTCTTTCTCCAAAATATGGAGTGTTTTTCGCTTAGAGCCACCTCTTTTTCTAAGCCAATAACTCTCATATATTTATCTTTGGGCGCTTTTACGTCCATTGCCAGATAATCAATAAGTCCTTTGTCTATCAACTGTTTGAGCATCCTTGGGTTAATGCCGTTGGTATCCAATTTTACTGCATAGCCAAACTCCTTGATCTTTTGGCAAAAACGAGGCAATTCGGGATTAATGGTTGGCTCCCCACCGCAAAGAACCACTGCTTCTAATAAGCCCTGTTTTTGTCTCAAGAAGCTGAAAAACTCTTTTTTTGAGAGTTGCGGTCCCTTTCTAATTTTTTCTGGAATAACAAGTTCTGGACTATAACACCAAGGACAGCGGAATGAACACCCGGCAATAAAAACCGCGCAGGCAAGTTTGCCTGGATAATCAATCAAACTTAATTTTTGTAAACCGCTAATCGTCATTTTTTCTCTCTGATTAGTTCTCCTTAATTAGAAAAACTAATCAAGCTTAACACGCCTTTTAAGCCAATCAAGAAAGCAGCAGTGATAAGAACATTGGAAGGCAGGGTGGAAGATGAAGATAAGGAAAGAAGTAATAAGATTCCGCCAAAAATATCCATTAAACTAGCGATGTCTTTGATAAAGATAGAACCCTTAAGGATTAAATATAAAGAAAAGAAAAAAATAATGCCAACTGGAAGGCCAATACTCATACCCAAGAGGAACAGAGAAATAGCAGCCATTATATCGCCTAACCCC
>CAZIIL010000017.1:0-12952 GCA_964539465.1 uncultured Candidatus Saccharibacteria bacterium | reverse complement strand
AAGTCAACCGAAAGCATTTCTGGATAAACAACATTGCGATTATAGTAAAAACCCCCAACCATAAACATTATTAATATAGCCGGAACAACTAAAAAAGCCCGATTTGTAAACCATGCAAGGTTCGGAAGAAAATGATTCTCCAAACCCTGGCCTAAAATCTGGGCCTTGGTCGCTTTTACCCACTGGTCTTCGGGCTGAATCTGCTTTAATTCTTGAATTTTTACTATAAGTTCTTCCATTAAATTTTAGAATTAGCTATTTTGACCTTCTTAAGATGATGACGAAAAACTTGCGGTTTTATTACACCTTCCCGTTCAATCTGTGGAAAAGTCTTCAAGGCCAAGCGTTCAAAGCCGGGCTTTGAACACTTTTCCATAGGTCTTCCTGCGGAGTGAAGCAGAGCTTCGCTACGCATCATATTCATCCCACAAGTCCTATAGATAAAACTTATGGCCTATTTATCTTAATTTATCCTATTTCTCCAATTTGCTCTACCAACTCTGGCTAAATTCTAAAGGCCCCATGAAACAAGGGGCCTTATATGTTGTTTTTCCTATCCTCCTTTTTATTCTCCTATCTTCATCATGGCCCCAAAGAGCCATGAAATCAGAGACGCAACAAGCGAAAGTAAGCTCCATGAACTAGAGATGGCAGCGTAAAGGGCCGAAGCCCATTCCGTAGCCATCCCAACTGTTGGGGCCCCTACTAGTAGAGCTTCCTTTGGAGATAGCGCTCCGACAGCCGTCACCACCTCGCCAGCCAAGGCCACGCCTGTAATTGAACAGGAAACCCCGGCAAAAAGGGCTCCGGCTGCAGCAAAAGCAAGAAAAGCAGATATTAGAAGCATTATCTTATTTCCACTTCGAGCTGCCACTCCGCTGATAAAGCCGAGAAGCGGCGCGATGGCGAGACATGCCCAATAAGTGTACTTGTATTTATATGCCTTTTGGGCTTTTGCTACAAGTTCCTCGCCACCGAAGTTAAGGTCAATAAGGCCTCGAAGTGTGCTGTTCTCCGCTCTGGTCTCAGCAACCTCAGCTTCAGCCATTTTGAGGCCAATTTTGTTGCTCCCAAGGCTTACGGCAAGCCAGAGAATCGCAAGTATGGCTATTGCGCCGATAATCAGCAAGAGGTGCTGGGCGACAACCCTTGTCACTGCCCAGAGAATTCCGATAATCAAAGCAATGCCGGCGCCATAGAGCACTATTTCAAACGCAATATCTACAACCGCTGATTCTGTTGCCGCACTGATCATCCAGAGAAGAATCAGCACGACAATGACGGTAAGTACCGCCTGAACAATCGTACCAATCTTCATTTTCCGCCTCCTATCCCCCTGGTGCTGTCAAAAGCGCTATTGCCAAAAAGAAAAGCACGAAAAACACGACAGCGGTGAGCAACAACCCCTTAGCGTCTTTGGGTCGTGCTCCTAGCAGTCCTATCAAAGCGGCCACTAAAAGTCCTACCCCAAGGATAAACAATTCTAAATCTTTTGGCAGCGGCCAGTCAGCAAACTGCGCAACAACCGAATAGATTAAAGCACAAACTAAGAGCAAGGCAAGGCCTGCTCCAACGAGTTGCAATGCTTCTCTCTTCATCATATGCCTCCTTATTCTTTTCTAAAAGGACTAGTTATTATTATAACAATTCATAACACAGATTATTGACTCTGTCAAAATTTCTTTTTGCGCAGTCAAAATTGCGGAGAATTGCGGAGAATTGCGGAGAACTGTTCTCCGCAAGTTATGCACCCGCCTTGACTCGCCGAGCGAGCCGAGACAAGCAGGTTTTTCACAGAATAGACGAATTTACGTTCAAATGTTTTACGTTTGTCCTATAGTGTATCCGTCAGCGTATCTGTCCTATTCTTGCTTTTCAATATCTTGTCTTAAGGCATTCAGCGCACGATGGATTGTTACGCGCACGGCATTTTCTGATTTGGATAACATTTCTCCAATCTCAGAAACAGAAAAGTCCTCCAAATAGTACCAGATAAGCACATTTTGATAGTCCTCGGATAATCTACAAAGAGCTGACCGGATAGTATCCATATCAGAGTTCAATATGGCTTGCTGTTCAAGATTCGGGCCTAAACCAGGTATTCTCGCCTGTTCGGGCTGGATTGTTATTGGTTTGCTCTTGCGATAATAATCAATCACCAGATTTCTGGCAACCTGATAAACAAATGCCCTGGGATTCTCAATCTTGGTGGGGTTATCTAATTGCTCCCAAAAACGCAAGAAAACCTCAGCAGTCAGGTCTTGGGAAACTTCTTGAGAGCTCACTTTCAAGAAAATAAAACGGAAGACCTTGTCCACATTTTTATCATAGAATCCTGAAAAGAATTTTTTATCTGCTTTAGATTGCATATCCTTGTCCCAACCCTATATTGTCCTAATAATCTAATTCAAGAATTATTGTCCTTTATTATTCTTATTCAAAAAATATATTTATCTTGGATTTAACTTAGGCAAAGGATGGGACAGCAGAAAAAAATAATGCTTGTCCCATCATTAATACTCTATGTCCTATCCTGTCCTACCCCGTGAAAGCGTATAAAAAATCTGGTTCCATTCTCCTTTTCTTTCAACTAATCCTTTTTTTAATAAATCATCCAAATCCCGGCGGAGGGTCCTTTTGCTTACATCTGGAAAAATCTGCTTAAGCCCGCTTACCTGGGTTTTCTCCTTTTTTTCTAAGAGCTTTAAGATTTTTCCTTGTCTTTTGCCAATGGGTCCTTCTGTTTTCGGCTCGTGCGCTTCTATCTTTGGCTGGCGCGCCTCTTTTTTGGGCTTTAAGGGCTTTGTTTCCTCTGTTTTTACAATACGATTCAACCCCATTCTCTGAATCTCGTCTTTTATCCTATCATATTCCCTTTGAAACATTAAGAAATGTTCTCTGTTGATAAGTTTATTGGAACGGGCCTGGAGTAAAATCGTATTAATCGTATTGATATTTTTAATAAGCTGAGCTTGAATATCCAAAGCCGTTTCTCTACGAGAAACTAAAATGAAATCTACCAAGATTTCATTAGACAAATTCCTCAACTGGACTTTTAGAAAACCATACCCGTCCCAAGTATCAGTAATCTGATAAAGTGTTAAGGTAAGTTTAATAAGGTAATCTTCGTTCATCATCCTAATACCAGCAGTATCCGAGCTGTCATCAAGATTAGAAGCAAAAAAAATGGGTTAAGTTCAAGACGCGACGAGGAAATTGTGCTGAATAGCACATTGACGAGGAGTAACGAAGAAATTGACCTATTCTTTTGCTTCCCTTATGGGCGGGTGAATTTTATCCAGCTTCTTTGTTGCTTAGCCGCTTATGTGCCTTTTAGGCACACTTCACGGCTAAGTGCCTTGAATCTAAATAAAATTCTTTCCGCTAAATTGATGATAGTTCGGATACTACTGGGTAATATTAACAGACCTTATTATTCTGAGCAATGTTTCAGTTAATCGTTGCCAATCCGCCTTGGGAAACATCAATCAACTCTGCAACCTTTTGGGAAATAATGTCAACTTCTCCAGTAATTCTCTCTACCTCTACTTTAATCTCATCTAATTTAATCTGTTTAATCCTCTCTTGTTCTACCTTTTGAGAAATAATATCCGCTTCTCTTGAGATTTCACTTACCCCCTCTTCAATTTCTGATAATGATAGTTTGGGATGGGAAGAGATTGCTATGTCCTCTGTCTGAACTCCTGCTATCGCGCCTTCTGGCGCAGTTATTTCCTGGTCTTTTTCTGAAACCTCTGTCTCTTCCTCACCCTTATCTGTGGCTTCAGAAGATTCCAGTTCTGCGATTCCAGAAGATTCTGGTAATGTTACTTCTATGTCTTCTAATTCTAAAAGTCCTGCCATCGGAGAGGTAGCCATTCCTGATGAAAAGTATTCTTTCATAACCACCAGGGATTGCTTGAGTTCCTCCTGCCAAAAAATACCAGCAATTATCAGGCCCAATACCACAATGAAGAAAAAAAACTTCATATCCGTAATGCCTTATATTTAATACAACAATGCCTTATATTTAATACAACAAAATGGTTCAACCTTTCACCTCCGTCTAAACCTGCCTGCAGGCAGGCGGTGAGGCTAGCCCTCCTTATAACTAACAACCTAATTTTACCAAGAAAAATAAATCTTTCAAGAGGCAGTAGGACAGATATGCCTCAGAGCAAAACTTTGTCTTAGCAGGTCTGTGCATAACTCCGTCGAGAACCGTTCTCGGCAAGTTCTACCTATGCATAAAGTGTTCGATGCCGGGCTTTGAACACTTTTCCACAGTTTTGACAGAATTGATAATCTGTGTTATGGATTAGGTAGGAATAAGTTCTTTCAAAAATACACATCAAGAATACAAAATAAAGGAGGCGCGAAGTGCAAGCCATCAAAAATCTTTGGGAAACATGGTGGACAAGAGCGATCCTCGACGGGATTTCGCTGGCTGCGACAGTAGCAGTCCTTAAGTCCCTTATGGGACTGAATTGGATAGTCGCATCTGGATTTACAGTAACTATCATTTTTCACGAAATCGGTCACATTGTCGGTTTTGTGAGACAAGGCATTCCTGTCGAGAGACCAATCTTGGTGCCGGGAGTGGGCGCAATAGTTAAAACTGACGAGAAAACAGTGATCCCCCATTGGACAATGTTTGCTTCTGCTTTAAGGGGCCCCTTAACCGCTCTGGGGGCCATAATCCCTTTAAGCATATACTGGCTGGGCGGAAGTGAAGACTGGAGAAAGATTGCTTTTCTTTGGCTTTCCACAAATCTGCTTAATTGGCTGCCAATCTATCCTCTGGATGGAGGAGCAGCCATGGCAAGCATGCTATCCTCTCTTCCCCTGGGACATATAGGATTCACCTCGCTAAGCGTAGCAACAATGCTTTATGCCATTGCAAGGTGGAAATTGTGGCTCGCCATTCCTCTCCCGCTGTTTGCTGCATATAATCTTTGGCTGGGATATAAAAAGAAAAGGCCGAAGAAGATGGATAAGAAGCAGCTTGTAGTAGGAATAAGCAGTTTTTTTGGGCTTTTTGTCTTACTCCTCGGATTAAGCTTTGCCGCCTATTTCCAGCGAGATGACGCTCTTGTTCTCCTGAAAGCGTTGGGCGCATTCTTGCTAAGAACGCACTAAAGGCGCAGACAAAGTCTGCGCCTTTACCATCTCAACGTTATTTTGTTGCTAAGATTTAAACCAAATCTTAAGATTTAAACCAGAACTGTGGATAAAGTGTTCGATGCCGGGCTTTGAACACTTTCGAATATTCTTAAGTGTAATAAAATCGCAAGTTTTTCGTCATCATTATAAGGGGTTTCAAGTGGTTTTATCTCAGATTGCCATAACAAGGCATTCTTTTTTTACTCTGACATAGCTAATATTATCTATTGGTATAGATTTTATGTTTAAAACAATCAAAAAATTCTATCAATTCCTATTCCATTACAAAAAAGCATTTATTGCTTTTGGTTTTGTATTTACCATAGCAATACTCTTAGATAATTCTACTTCATATATCTACAAGTTTATCGTTGACGCTATACCATCCAAGAACTACCACCTGCTAATGAAGATTGTTGTTGTCTTTGTCGGAGTCAAGATTGCTTCAAATCTCAGTTACGCGCTTGCCCGCTATTTAGGAGATAAGGCGCTCATCCCAGCAGCAAGAGACGCTCGGCTCAAGGTATTCCGTAGAATTCAGGACCTTGATTTCGTCTTCCACACCAATAAAAACACAGGCGCGCTCATCAGCGCTTTCAAAAGAGGAGACAATGCTTTCTTCAGCATATTTGATAATTTCAATCAAGTATTCGAAATACTGATTGGATTGACTGTTGTAGCGTTTTGCTTCAGCAATATTGCCCCGATAATCGCCTTTCTAATGCTAGGCATCTTCTTTATCAACGCCGTAGTAAGCATATTCCTTATCAAGATTAATCTCAAAAAAAGAAGCGCGTTTAATGAGTCAGAAGACAGGATATCAGGTATTATCACCGATAATCTTCTCAACTACGAAACTGTAAAGTTTTTTGCCCAGGAGCAGAAAGAAGAGAACCGATTGAGAAAACAGTTTGTTGACTGGTATGACAAGCTCTACGCTTTTGCCAACTCATTCCGTATTATGGATATTACGATTGGAACCATATCCAGCATTGGAATGTTAGCCATCTTCGGCATATCTATTAATCGGCTGGCAACAAACAGAATGAGCGCTGGCGACCTGGTTATGATAGTGTCCTTTACCAATAGACTCTATTGGCATTTCTTTCGTATACTGTACGAACTTAGAGCCATAGCAAAACGATATGTTGATATGGAAAAATACTTTTCTATTCTTGACAATGAGATACTTATTAAAGACCCTGAAAAGCCGACCATTATTAGAAATATGAAAGGCGATATCAAATTCGAAGATGTGGGTTTTGACTATCCAGACGGCAAACAGGACGCGCTAATTGACTTTAATCTCCATATCAAGCCGGGCGACTCTATCGCTTTTGTCGGCCGCTCTGGCGCAGGCAAAACAACTATCGTGAAAATGCTGCTGCGATTCTATGATGTTAATAGTGGCAGGATATTGATTGATGACATTGACATCAGAAACCTTACCAAGAGCCAGCTCCGCTCTTTTATCGGTATTGTGCCGCAAGAACCCATCCTTTTTAACAACACTATTGGGTTCAATATTGCCTACGGCAAGAACCGAGTCAGCAAAAAGGATACTATCAGCGCCGCCAAGATGGCAAACCTTCATGATTTCATCGATGGCCTGCCCCTGAAATACAAAACCCCTGTAGGAGAGCGGGGCATCAAGCTCTCAGGCGGGCAGAAACAACGCCTGGCAATTGCGCGTATGTTCCTGACCAACCCGAGCGTGATTATCTTTGACGAGGCAACCAGCAATCTGGATTCTGAGTCCGAGGGGCTTATCCAGGACGCTTTATGGAAGATTGCCAAGAATAGGACTGTTTTGATTATTGCCCATAGATTCTCAACAATTAGAAAAGTAGGCAGGATTGTTGTGCTGGAGGGTGGGAAGATTGTTGAAATGGGCTCGCATAACCAACTCATCAGAAAAAAGGGAATATATCGCCATCTCTGGCAACTTCAATCACAGGGTAAAAAGCAAAAAAGCGCAGAAGCGCTGATATAGAGCGGGAAATAGGAGGAAAGTAAGAAGATGGGGAAAGCAGGAGAAAAGTAGAAGAAAAGCAGGAACGGGCCAAGGCCCGTTCCTGCTTTTGAACCTATTCTGTATTCTGTGGAAAACTGCCCGCCTTGGCGGCGAGGCAGGGCTTTGAACACTCTTTAGGGAGAAATAGCAGTAAGATTGCGTCCTGGAACAAACAGCGTACCGTCTGGAGACATAGCCAAACCACGAATAATAGCTCCATTCGAAATATGTGTTTGAGAAAGAGGCTCAAGCTGATAATCAAAAGCATAGATATTTGTTATAGTCCCTGTCGCATTACCAACAAAGAAGATAGCATTTCCAGACACCAAGATATCTGACAGTGATGGAAAATTACCAATAGTATCAGCATCCAAGTAAGCCAAGACCTCTGGAGAAAGCGGCTCAGGCGTGTCGGGAAAAGGATTAATAGCATAAACTCTGGACTCGCCGCGCCAACTCCATACATACAAGTTGTTATTCTGCGAAAAAGAAGGCCCATACTCGGCACTTTTCCCAAGTGGTTGCTCCCAAAGAATCCCGCCATCTTCCGGGTCTATCGCCAATAATTTATCAGTAACAACATAGACCACTCCATACGGACCAATTGAAGCAGAACTAATCCTGTTAACATCAAATTCTATTTCCCATATCAAATTACCTGTTGAAGAAACAGCATATAGATTTTTTCTATCTCCGAAAAATATTGTCCCATCCACGCCAACGGCAGGAGAAGATATATATTGGCCAGAAGAAGAACCAAGCGCCTCACATCTGAAATCAGGAGATTGGTATAGCTGAGTTCCAACGGGAGCAGTAGTATCAAAAACCCAATCAAGATGACCGTTTGTTATGTCAAAAGCAAATAACGAAAGTCCTGTCCACTCATCGCCATCAATCCAGCATCGGTTCAAAATATAAATCTTGCTGCCAGACGCTACTGGCTTTAATTCGCTATAAACTTTAGATAATTGATACACCCAGAGTTCATTGCCCAACTGGTCAAGAGCAACAATCTTATTAGAAAGAGCAAGAATAGTACCATTATCTGCTCCAACCAAACCTACTACGCCTGGTTCCTCAAAAAACCATTGGTCATTAATAAGATCGCTTGAATCGCGGTAATGTATTCCATCTTCCGCAGCAAAACAAATATCTCCGTTGTCAGTCGTAATAACATCCCCGACATAGCCATCAAAAATAGTTTCTCTGTTATCGAGGTTTTCCGGGCCTACAATGTTAGAATATCCGCTTCTACGGCTGTCTTTCTGAAACTGCGCCCAGAAAAATGATTCTGGTCCAGTTGGTGGTTCTTCAGGCTCTTCATGGCAAACCTCGCCATACCAATAATATCCGGCTGCTAAACATTCTTGTTCATCCGTAATGTCTTCGGGTTCTTTAGGTCCCTCAACCGGCTCAGCAGGAGCGCTGTTTTCAATCCTGGGCGTACCATTGATAAAATTGCCGTCTGCGTCCAAGCCATTTCGGGCATCTTGGCTATTATTATCCGCCCAATTACTTGATTCAGAACCATCAATAATAGAGTCTATTCTCTCCATCGTCATCTTTTCATCATCACCATCGCCATTATCTCCCGCAAACCAGCCACTTGAACAATCAACGCTATCAATCAAATTGCCAACTCCATCTTTTAATTCTAATATTTCGCCGTCATTATTTAGGGCGCCTGTATAAATTTTGTCAGCTAAAATATCAGAAATAGTATTATCACTCGTTCTCTCCAAAAGATAAAAACCGTTAGGTTCTATCAGCCCATCCAAGGCAATGTTCGGACTTCCATCTTCGGCTATCAATGTCCACCCGGAAAGATTAATCTGCGTATCATTATTGTTATACAACTCAACCCATTCATCATCGGCTGAGGCGCTGGTTCCCATCCAAGCAATTTCACTAATAACAACATCTCTTAGAGAATATTCTATTGGTGGAGGTGGTTCTAAAATAGTTAAGATGGCTAATATTGTTTGCGGGCTGTTTCCTGCGCTTGGCGCTGTTATGGTTATTTCTGCTTCGTGCTGTCCTGATAAAAGCCCTGTAATATCGGCTGAAACTTCAATTTCAAAGGCCTCGTCAGGCATTAAAGCACCTGACTCATCAGATTCAAATACAATCCAATTTTCAATGCTTTCTGCCTGCCACGCCATATCAACTGCTCCTGAATTCTTAATCATTATGCTTATTGACGCAGGGTTTTCACTATCTTGCTCTACATCTGAAAACTCAATTTCTGATTCAGATAAAATTTCCAAAAATGCTTTTGGTATTACTAAAGAACATTGCCATCCTATAATTTCACTTTGATTGCCCGCTCCATCCCGAACTAATATGTTAAATTGATTTTCTCCCTCAATCAAAGGCAATTCCACTTCCCAATATCCTTGTTCATCGACTCGTATCTCGTTAAAATCAATTAGAACTAAAGCGTTTGGCTCTGCTTCGCCGGAAATAACAATAGGCGAATATCCGAAAACCTGCCCTGAAACAGGCAAAATATTTGTTGGCGCAACAGGCACAACCATATCTGGTAAAATATTAAGCGCAACATCAATAACAGCAAAACCGCCATTAGAAGAGACTTCCAGGCCTGCACTATACTGCCCAGCCGCTAAATCAGTAGGCTCAATCCCAATGCCAATTTGAAGTAATTCGCCAGAGCTCAAAGCCCCTGTTGATTCAGCAATATCTAAAATCAACCAACTCGCCTCTGGCGCCTCAATCTCCCACTCTAAACTGCCAAACCCTGTGTTTTCAATTGCCAAGTTCTGACTGACTGGGCTTTCTCCGAACTCAATTGCGCTAAACTCCAATTTTTCGGGCAACTGAGGAGAAATATGTAAAATGGGCTGAAGGATTTGGGTTGAAACCGCGCTTGTCCATTCACTTAGATTGCCTGCTTTGTCTTGAGCTCGAATCCTAAAATTATATGTTTTGCCGTTTTCACCTGTAAATTCATAACTTGAAACTGACATTGTCTGCCAATCATCTGGTTCGGGGCTTAAATCTTCCCATATTTTTAAATCATAGACATCTATGCCAGAACCGTTATCTTGCCCGACCCAACCAATATCAAATCCAAGTAAACCCTGAATAGGGCTAATGTTATTGAATTCTACTGTTGGCAATTGAGTATCTAAAATAATTGAGTCCGAAACGCCAAAACTAACATTCCCAGCCACATCTTTTGTCCATAAATAAAGGGTTTTAACACTATCTTCACTAGATAGCATTGCTTGCATTGGCCGCGCCAGAGCCCAATCAACGCTATCTAATAGTGGTTCATTAATAGATTCCGACAAAAACCATGCAACTGCCTCGTTATCATTTGTAATACTGATATTAATCTCCGGCTGGTTAGTATATAGGTCAGAACCAGAATCCATGTCAGATAAAATCAGGATGGGCAACTCAACTGATGTATCTATTGCCCACGCATAAACAGCTGGCTCAATCTCTGTGTTCCCTACAACATCTGTGGCTCGAACAGAAAAAATATGTCCACCATCGCCTAAATCAGAATAGTTTTGCGGCGATTGGCAATTTTGCCATTGCCAATCGCTACCGCCATCTAAACCGCACTCAAAACTACAATTGCTTTCAAAACAACTAAAAACAAAATCTGCTGTATTTAAACTGGTTAATTCAGGCGGCTTAAGAGAAATTGTTGTTATTGGCGGGGTTGTATCAACTGTCCAACTATATTCTGCTGGCGAATCATCAATATTATTATTTTTATCAATTGCGCGAACACAAAAATTATGTTCGCCATCATTTAAACCAGTATAACTTTTCAACGACTGGCAGGATTGCCAGGAGCCAGAACTTTGGCAATCTTCGTCTAACAGACACTCAAAAGAACAGTCATTTTCTGAGGCAGAAAAAGCAAACTCAGCAATAGTTTCGTTGGTTAGTTCTGCTGGATTATTAATTATTTCTGTGTCTGGCGCAACAACGTCTTGAAAAACCTGATTTTGCGTTCCAGGAGTTAAAAATTGTAATTCAAGATCATTGGCATTATTGCCTGTATCTTGATAATTACTGCCATCCCATTTTCTACCAATACTCTGTCCGCTAACTGGATTCCCAGAAAACGCGCTGCCCTCAACATAAGGATTAACATGGCCCTCGCCCCAGGCAACAGCATCAACCAAGCTACCACCATCACTGATTAAAACAATGCTATTATTTGAGCTTAAATAAGCGGAACTAGATAACTCAGCCCCGACTTCTAAATGATAACCATTTTTTGAGCTTGCCCAGAGCAAATAATCACCCGGACCAATAAAAGTGCCTTCAGGAATGCTGCGCAAAGAGTATTCAGAGCCGTTTTGCGTCTTTTTTCTTAATTTACTGCCACCTAAATCTTGACTTGCGCCAGTGGGATTATGAAGCTCAACAAGATCATCACTGCCAACAATACTGATTTCAGTAATCAAAACCTGAGGCGCTGGTTTTGGCGGTGTCGGAACACTGTTTGGGGCATAGGTATAGTCAGAATATTGTGATGAACCACTGCTTGTTGTTGTTTTTTTATAAATCCCTTTCTGGCCCAAAGAATTAGTTGGCGTTAACTCGTTTTCAAGCGTAAAATCTTGAGAATTATTATTAGAATCAATCAAGCCGCTACCATATCTCCTTGCCAAGCCATATCCTGTTTTAAGTCCGTTTTCCATAGTAAGCCCTTGCGTTTCCACCGCGTCTGGCGGAGGCATTTTTTCAGATGATGACCAAGCCAATCTGTCCAAAACACTGCCTTGTTTATCAGTAATAATCACCCCGCTGGTGCTGCTAATTTGGCTGCTAAATGTTGCGTCCGGGCTTAGCGTCTGGCCATTAACAACAATCTTGCCGCCAACCAAAAGAAAAAATCCCTTCGCGGGAATTTCATTATGATACCACTGTATCTTCTTTTTGGTGGCCGTGTTGTTAGAATTAACTATTTTTAGAATAAAGTTATCATCATTAATAGAAACAGGAAAGTTATTTGAATTATACAACTCAATAAACTCATTTCCCGATTTGTCCAAGCCAGCGCAGACCTCGCTGATAATCAGACCTGATAGGTTCTGATTTGAACTCTTTTCCTGCTCTTTCTCTTTTTCTTTAATAATCTCTATCTCCTCCTCTGTCTCAACACTTTCTCCTAAGACCATCTTCCCTGCCGAGGCCAGTTTTAGCGCATTTATTTTCTGGGTGATAAGCGCAATCTTTCTTGAAATCTCATCTATCGTCCCCTGAATATCAGAATATAGAGGTTTTGGCTCTGTTTTTGGGCTTGTTTTCGGCTGAGCATAAGAAGAAGGCGGGGGACTGGCGCTCGCTTTTTCAGGGGTTTGACTGTTTGAACTTGGTGTGCTTGGGGACTTATCTATTACGGGAGCAGGCGCAGAAGCGGACTCTGGCTGAGAAGCCAATGAAGCACCTCCGCCTGAAGGCGCATTGCCTAAAACAATTGACTTAACCTTGTTAAAAACAAGGGATGTCGAGGCCTTTACTTTGTCAACAATACCTTTTGTTACTTCTATGACTTTATTCAATATGCCCATCCCCTTAATAACATTCTCTTCTGTCTTGGCAACCATAGACATATTGCTAAAGTGAAGTTCTGGCACATCATTAGAAAACTCAATCGCTATATCCGGCTCCCCAAGCCACTTGTAGGTGTGAAAGCCTCCTTTTTGAACTCTGCCCTTGATGTGAATAATAAACGGGGATATTTTCTCGCCATCATTGCCCAACCATGGATAATTATATGTTGGT